>JASFIK010000001.1:0-32243 GCA_050122705.1 Candidatus Omnitrophota bacterium
TTCCGGACGGATAGCAAAAAAATCCTCCAGCTCTTGGAGTATCGACCATGTATCTTCATCCTGCTGCCAGATAAGACAGGCCTTATCTTGATTAAGCAAATGTTTAATGATTATTTTTTCACAGTTATTAAGTGCGAAAAAGCCAACAAAGTAAATTTTCTTAAACTCATCCAAGCAAATCTTATCTATTGACTGGGCTACTTGATAATAATTCAATCCCGGGGTGGTAAGATTGTTCTGCTTTAAAGACCTGTGGAATTCCTTATGTATCTGATTGATATTCTCAAGTAGTTGATTGATGTAATCAGGCAGGGGGAGGCCAATCTGCGCATTCTCTTGAAGGTTTAATAGTTGTTGTTCTGAAATCAGCTCCCTATCTAACTCCTCTAAAAACTGGAAAATCTTCCTTGCCCATAGAAAAAAGTGCTCAAACTCCAACTGCTTCTGCCAATCCAGATAGGTTAAATTTAATTGCTGAATAATCTTATGGATCAGGAAACAGGCATCAATTAAACTTACTGGCTGGCGGTTTATCCCAACTTGACTGAGCTGGGTAATTCGCTTAGCCAAATACTGAATAAACTCCTCAATAGAAAAACTTCCCGGGGCAGGGAATGCCTTTCCTATCCGTTTGGCTAATGCCCTTCTCAGATAGATCTGGGGTCTTTTGCCTGGCGTAACTATTGCCACAGAACAAAGATTAGTACCAGCCGGGGCATTTCCTTTTAAAAGTAAATCTGCTAAGAAATTAATTATATCAACGTTAAAACCAATGCTATAAATCTTTCCCATTCTAAAATCTGTAGCTAATGTTAAGTTAATTGCCTTTTGGCGACTTTGCCGGTTGCGGTTTTGGGTAGGCTATCTCTAAACTCGACAAATTTGGGAATCTTAAAACTTGCTAAATTGCCTCTTAAATACTTAATTATTTCGGCAGACGAAAAGTCTTCATTTTCTTTTAAAACGATAAATGCCTTGGGCACCTCTCCCTTAAATCTATCTCTTACCCCCACCACAGCTGCCTCTTTAATCTTGGGGTGTCTAAATAAAACCCTCTCTATCTCAACAGGATAGACATTTAAACCCCGCACATTAATCATCTCCTTTTTTCTATCAACTATATAAATATAGCCATCTTCATCAATCCTGCTCATATCTCCGGTAAACAGCCAATTATCCTTCAGGGTTTGACAGGTGGCCTGTTCATTCTTAAGATAACCAGCCATCACATTAGGCCCGCTAACCAGCAGTTCTCCAATCTGGCCTGCAGCAAGCTCATTGTCCTGTTCATCAATTACCTTTACCCTAACCTGTTCAATCGGTAGCCCCACTGAACCCGGCTTTCGCTCCCCGCGCATCGGGTTCAACGATACTACCGGTGAGGCCTCAGTTAAGCCGTAACCTTCTAAAAGGGGAACCCTGAATTTTTCTTCAAATACGCTCAACACTTCCGTAGGCAAGGCTGCAGCCCCAGAAATACAAATCCTTAGCGGGTCAATCAGCTTTAAGATACGCGAGGTAAACACTGAGGGTATGTGCATATGGGCAAGGATATTGTAAATCGACGGTATCCCTACAAAAACAGTTACCTTTTTTTTAATCACGTTTCTGATAATCTTGCGAAATGGCCGTAAAGAATCAATAATGGTAATGCTTGCTGCGATATTCACAGGCATGAGCACACACACTGTCCAAGCAAATGAATGAAACATCGGTAAAAGGCAGATAAAGTTGTCTGTCTTTTTAGCATCTATAGCCTTGGCGCAGGCAAGGCAATTGGAGAGAAAATTTTCCTGGGTGAGCATTGCTCCTTTGGGCTGACCAGTTGTTCCCGAAGTATACAGGATTGAGGCAATGCTATTTTGCTCTATATTGACTGACTTAAAACTGGTAGTGGTTCTCTCAATGATTTCATAAAAATTCAGGGTATCGGTAGTTATCCCATCTACCAATATTATATTTTTTAAGATTTTTTGCTTCTCTTTTATCGGCCTGATGATATCAAGATAGGTAAGGGAGGTCACCACAGCCGAGGCATTAGCATCTTTAAGCACGAATTCTGTTTCTTGCTGCCTAAACATATTATTCACCGGTACAACCGTAGAGCCGGTTTTGATTATGCCAAAATAGGCAATCACAAACTCGGGTGAGTTAGACAAAAATATGGCTATCCGGTCACCTTTCTTAATTCCCAGATTGATCAATCCTTGAGCAAAGCGACTGGAAGCGCAAGAGAGTTCTTTATAGGTAATTCGTTTATCTAAAAAATACATAGCAATCCTATCTGGATTAGCCGCTGCAGTTATATTCAGCATTTCAATTAAATTTTTGGGAAATTTCTTTTTTCTCATCGAATAAATATTAAAAAGATAAAGGCAACTAACACCAAAATAGCCACCAGGGCTACCCATCTATTTTTCTTGTATTGGGAAACTGGCTGGCCACAATAAAGGCAAAACAGGCAGTTGGTAGGAATAGGCTGTGCGCAGTTAGGGCAGGGCCTCATCTTAGGAGAGTCCTCTTCAGGCAATTCCTGCTCGCTGGTAAAATCAAAATAATCCTGGTTATCATCCCCCATCACTCACCAATAATCTTTATCAAGGCGCGTTTTCTGCGCTGGCCATCAAACTCTCCATAAAAAATCTGCTCCCAAGGGCCAAAATCTAACTTTCCCTTGGTCACCGCAACCACTATCTGGCGCCCCATAATTGTCCGTTTAAGATGCGCGTGGGCATTATCCTCGCCAGTCAAGTTATGCTTGTAGCTATTTACATTATAGGGTGCTAGTTTCTCAAGCCAAAGCCTAAAGTCCTCATGCAGGCCTTCCTCGTCATCATTAATAAACACGCTTGCGGTTATGTGCATGGCATTAACCAGACAAAGGCCTTCTTTTATCCGGCTTTCCCTTAATGCCTTATTGACCTCTGGAGTAATATTGATGAATTCCAGTTTATTATTGGTATTAAACCATAAATATTTACTGTATGATTTCATTTTCTCTCCTTTCATAAACCCTGCTTAAATTAACGTAGGGCGAATCTAAAGACGGGATTTATGAATTATCTGATATAGGTTTCTTTTGGGCACATGCAAAGTGCCCTGCTTATCCTTCCAGTATTTTATCGAACCCTTAAATTCCTCAATAATTGGCGATTCATCCGGATAACCTAAAGAAACGAGAGAATCTAATTTAAAATATTTTGAGATATTTAAAATTGCTCTTATTCTTTTGCGATTTATTGCCTGCATCCAGCAACTACCGATACCTTGTTCCCAAGCAGCTAAAAGAATATTCTCAACCGCTGCCCCTATATCATAAGCAGCATATTTTACCTGTGCCTTAATCTTATCTAACAATACTACAATATAAGCAATTGGTCTCTTGCCAAGGGGCGGATCCCCGCGGGGAGCGATATAGCCTGCCCAGCTGAGAGCTGTAAAAATCTGGGCGCAAATATCAGGGTCAGTAATAATCATAAACTGTAAAGGTTGCAGATTGGCTGCTGAAGGAGCAAGTCTGGCAGCGTTAATTAATTGTTTTAATACCGCTTGAGGAATTGATTTCTGTTTAAAGCGGCGGATTGTGCGGCGTGAAATTATTGCCTTATAGACTGGGAATTTCGCTCTTTGCATTGGCTAAACTCCGATGAGTTGTAGAATTATTCTTCTCTGACGCGGTCGATTATCAAATTCAGCTAATACAATCTGCTGCCAAGTGCCCAAAGTAAGGCGACCAGAATCAAATGGGATTACCAAAGAAGGCCCTTGCAGGGCAGCGCGTAGGTGGCTAAAACCATTTGCATCCCCCCAAGTCTCATCATGCGCATATGATTTGGCTTGGGGAATTAACTTCTCATATAGCTCTTTAATATCTGAGATTAAGCCTGGTTCGTATTCAAAGGTAGTGATTGCAGCGGTTGAGCCAACCACAAAGACAGTCATTGAGCCCTGTTTAAGACCACTCTGCTTTAAAATGCCCTCAACGCTATCGGTAATATTTAGTAAATCTCCTGTACCTTTGGTTTTTAGATTCAGTTGTTTAGTAATCACCTTCATTTATCGAATCTCCAATAGCGTTTGTTAAGAATTGACCAAGCGGGTTTCTCCTGTATCAACATAAATCAACCAGCCTTCGGTAAGCCTATCCGGATAAACCTGCTTGATTAAATTAAGATATTCCCTAATCTGCTCTTGGTGTTCCTCTGTATACTCTTCACCGGTCTTATAATCAATAACCAAGACTTTATCCTCAGTAAAAACTAGGCGGTCAATGCGCCTAAGATTGCCATACTGGTCAACTATTTCTTTTTCATTACAAGCCGGGAATTGGGGATTTAAAAACCGCTGCATCTTGGGATTGCGGAAAAAATCGTCCAGGCACTGCATTATCTGAGAATCATCAGTATAATGGAAGAATCGGCAGGCGTCTTTGATCCTCTGCACATAAGAAGATGGCTGTTCAAGATAGGCAGACGGCTCAATCTCTGCCAAAAGTTGATGCAAAACCTCGCCCCTCTTAACCAGGCATCTTTTGTTTAAAGGAATGATCTGCTCAGGGCGAACCAGTTGATTCCTAAGTATACTGGCAATCGCCTCTTGTGGTAATCTGCTGGGTAGTTTACTCTTCTTCCCAGGCTTATCCAGGCTGTGCCGTCGCATAATCAAACAGCCTTTTCTTTTACCGAATTCTTTTATATCTTGGCTTGCCTCAAATAATAAAGAAATCAGTGAGTTATCTTTGCGATTCACTCTCTTGGGAACAAATATATAGAGTTCTCTTGAGGCCCGCGTCAAACCTACGTAAAGACAATTAAGTTCATCTAAGATAGACTGAAAATATTGCCTTTGGTAAATTGGAATCAGTTTTGGGTGACTGGAGACAATATCTTTTTGTGGATATAATAGATATAAACCCTCCGGTGCTTCCTGGACAATCTTGGGCGCGCCAGAAGACCCCTGCCCGATCTTTATAGTTAATGCTGCATAAGGTAAAATGACCACGGGTGAAGATAGTCCTTTGGCTTTATGAATAGTAAGAATCCTGATTGCATCCAGGCCTGAGGGCAAGACCACAAAAAGATCCTCCTCCTGAGCATTTTCAAGCCATTCAATAAAATCAGAAAGTGAATTCTTGCCCTGCTCTTGGAGGCTATTCAATATCTCCAGCAATCTTCGGGTAAATCCGACAAATTTTGGGAAATTTGTCTGGACCCCAAACTTTGCTAAGATTGTTGCTACCAAATCATAAACCGGTAAAAAGCCGACTACATTAAACAGGTATTGTAAAAACTGCTTCCAGACATCGGGAAATGCTAAGCGAAATTTAGTATACAAAACACCCTCTTGTTGACCAAGCCTTAATTCCTCCAGCCAAACCTGTAGTCGATGACCGCTCAATCCAGTTGCCTGGATAAAAATATCCCCCAGAATAAAATTAGCAAAGGCAAGATTGTCTATCGGCGAGTTTAAGAAGCGGAGCAAAGAAAGTATCTCTTGAATAAGATAATTATTTCGGACACTTATCGTGCGTGGCGCACAAACCGGATATCCTTGCTGAAGCAGAAACTCAGCTAACTCTTCTGACTCTTGATTATCGCGCACCAAAATCATTATATCCCGATAATCCCACCTTGTTTTTAGCTGCCGGATGGTCTGATTAAGTGTAATATTTAAGTTTTCCTGCGCCTTTTGTTTGTTCTCTCCCTCAATCGCCTCTAACCTTACATAGCCACCCTCGCAATCTCTCTGGGGTAAGCCCTGTTGACTGTCTTTAAACACGGCTAATATTTTTCTTTGGAATTCGCTGTTTAACTCAGGAAAAAATCGCATAAAATTCCTTAAATTCTCCTGGCTAAAAATACGGTTATTAAACTCAACGATAACCCGCTGAGAGCGGTAATTATACAATAAAACCTCATCATATATCTTGGCTACTTGATTACTGAAGCGGCGTTTGATTAAATCAAACAATTCAACCTCTCCTCCGCGAAAGTGATAAATTGCCTGTTTTTTATCGCCGACATAGAATAAAGAGCCGCCCTTGGAAAGCGCATCCTCAACTAAGGCCTGTATATTCTCCCACTGCAAAATGCTGGTATCTTGAAATTCATCAATCAAATAATGGTAAAGAACCGCCGATAATTTATAATATATTTCGGCTGGAAGCAGGCCTTGGTTGGTTAAAAATTGCCTCGCCTTTTTATTTAACTCATCGAGAAAAACAATTCTTTTCTCTTTTTCAAAATCGCTTAGGCGCTGGCGAAAGTAATTAAAAATTTTAAGGTAGGCATTATACCTTAGCCAGACAAAATCGCGGGCATAATTTTTGTAAATATCCTTGAGTTCTTGCCAATGGTTGATTAAGGCCTCAGTGGGTTTTCTGGCTTGCTTATTGAATATCCCTTCTCCTGGCATAAGGGCTTTGTGCATATTGCGATTGACCCGTTTAAAAAATTCGGGGCCAAAGATGCTTAATGATGATAGCATGGCTCTGCTAAACTGCTGATTAACGCCCTCTTGAACATTCAAAGAGGAGAGAAATTGGCGAATCCTGTTTTTAAGCTCGATTTCTGCCTGACTTAAATCAAAATCACCTGGTATTTCTTTAAATAATTTAGCTCGTTTATTTTCCTCCTGATACAAACTACTTAACGCCTCAAGTAACGCCTTTTTGGGATTCCATTGTTTATATCTCTCCACCAGCAAGAAGTGATTCAAAAATTCTGAAAACAAACTGGCAATCTGGGGATTATAAAGGACCTCTTCTAAAAGGTCGTCGAGGACATATTCTAAATAGGGGCGTGGCTGAGGCAAAATTTCATAATCTGGAGGGAGTTTTAATTCTAGGCTCGAGGCAACCAGAAGGCTATGTACAAAGCTATCAATTGTGCGGACTGCAAAGTCAGAGAAATTATGAATGATTTCTTCTGTGATCCGCATTGCCCGATGAGAACCCTTACCTTTTCCCAAAGCCCTGGACTTGAGCATCTTAAGAATCTCCTGCCTCATCTGATCAGCTGCTTCGTTAGTAAAGGTAACTGCGAGAATATTACGGAAATCAAAGGGCAGAGAAGTCTTTGAGGGATAATTAAGTAAGAAGTCTATATAACGCCCTGCCAGCCTCCTTGTCTTTCCTGAGCCGGCAGAGGCCTCTAAGATATAAAGATGCGGGAAGGATAAGGGAAGGGTGGCGTTAATTCTGTCCTTCTTGGAGCTCTTCGCTGATTTCCTCTTTTTCATTGGTGAGCATATCAATGTTGATTCCTTTTTCTGTTCGTAAACTCTCGATTTGCTTAAGCGGGCGCTCGAGTTGCTGGCGGCGTGTAGAAAGTAATGCATCAAATTCGCGGCGCGCATCATCTATCCTATTCCCCATTCTCTCCATAGACTTAATAAAGAGATTCCACTGCTTATTAAATGCTCCCAAAAGCGAAAGGATGTGCCCGGCAGTTCTCTCCAGATTAAAATTATCAACTGCCTGCCTGATTACTGCGAGAATCGCATACAGTGTAAGTGGAGAACAAAGTATAACTCTATTTTTAAGTGCCTGATCTAATATTGAGCCATCCGCCTCATTTATAAAAGCATAGACCTGCTCATTAGGAATGAATAGAATTACATAATCTATAGTATTGGCGGCGGGATTTATATAATCCCGGGTGGTAACCTCTTTTATCCTTGCCCTGACGTCTTTTAAGAATTGCTCCTTATGCCGTTGCCTTTCTGATTCGTCCTTTGCCTCAAGATAATGCAGATAATTATCGAAAGGAAATTTTACATCCATATTCACGATAAGATTCTGCGGCAACAAAAATGTATAGTCTGGGCGACCTGACTCTAATACCTTCTGCTTTCTGTAATTTATACCCTCAATAAAGCCGGCTAGTCTCAATATATCCTCTGCCATTCTCTCGCCCCACTGCCCGCGAATCCTGCTGCTGCCCAGGGCAGTTTGAATATGAGAGGTAGTTTCCTGAAGCTTTGTGGTCTGCTCGGCATGAAACTTGAGCTTGGCGCTTATGTCTCCATATTGCTGCCGATGATCTTCTTTAAAGCTAGATACCAAATCCTGCACCTCCCTTAGCCTATCTTTCATCTCGCCGTGGGTCTGATCAATAAGCTCCTTTTTTTTCTCGAGTTCCTTTTGGTGGACCTGGCTCTGTTTGCCCAGAAATTCTCCAGCCAGTTTTAAGAAATCATCAATATTTTTAGATAATACTTCGGAGGATACAGCTCTAAAAGACTCCCTCATTGATCTCTTGCTGATAAACCACACAGCTATAATCAAGGCTATGCCTAGTGCCAGGCCAACAATAAAAGCAAGATAAATATTCATGGTGCCTCCGTTATTAAAATAGGGGTTTTATCCGATCTTATTATACCACAAATTAATCTTACTGAACCTTAAATTTAGACTAACTGATTAAGGTAGGATTGTTTGGTTAAAAACTAGGCTCAATACAGAGGACCTTATGTTTCAGGCAACCCTTGAGGCCTCCCTTAATAAAGGAGAGATTGGTTAGGTATTTCATCTTGCACCAGGTAAAAAATTTACTGCGTGGCTCCATTGAAAAATTCCATTTGAAATATTGAAAAGTGAAAAAAAGGAAAGGCATAAAAAATAACCAACTAAATAAACCCCAAGAGAAAATTAATCCAAGCATAAATAATAAACCACTCAGATGCGCCATATGAAAATTTCCCCAATAGATAAAACCCTTCAAGGGAAAGGGAATCATAAATGAAGGCTTGGATTGCAAAAATTGAAGGATTATTTCCAGCCTTCTAATCTTAACGTATTTATCGATTAAGGGAGGATGCGCCTGGCCATAGCTTACCCATACGCGTCGCAGTGATTTAAGGTCAGCGCGGTGCATATGGTCAACCCTTGCCTTGGGGGCAAAGTAAAATTTCCATCCGTTCTTCCGATGTTGAAAGCTAAAATCCATATCCTCGCCAGTTGGTCTATCCCAAAATTTACTTCCCAATTCCCGGATTGCCGATGTCCGATAAGCGACATTGCAGGTTCCGAAGAAATAAGCCTTATGTCCCCCAATATCTGAGGGGCGGGGATGCTTAGGAAAATCAGGAAAATAACCCTCCTTGATAAACCCGTAGCGCGGGGAAACCATATTAAATCTAAAGTGTTGACACCAGGCCTCCACCAGATTGTTTGGGTCCACCTTGAGTGTAAAAACCTCTCCGCCTACCGCAGAAATCTTGGAATCTCGCTCAAACTGCCTTAAAATCTCTTTCATCCAATCCCTACAGGGCGCGCAATCAGCATCAGTAAAAAAGAGAAAATCGCCTTTAGCTACTTCTAAGGCGCGGTTACGGGCATAAGCCGGAGAAGGAGAATTAGGGGCCTCAACTAGCTTAATAAATGGATGCCGCTTAGTCCAGCTATTGATAATCTCCACAGTTCTATCTGTTGAACCACCATCAGCAATAATAATCTCCCAGGAATCGTGTGAGCAATCTACATTCAGTAAATACTCAAATGTCTTCTCAATTGTCCGCTCAAAATTCTTTACCGGTATAATAATCGAACTAAAGGGCATCTCTTGACTCCTGAGTGATTTTGTTTCTGATTATCCCCTGATAAGTTTTAGACTATGATAATAAAGTTTAAACTCTAATGGTTAACAAAAAGATGACTAAGGACAAGGCAAAAAACACAATCCCCAATTTTAGCCTAACCTTTGGATTGGTAATAATTTTATCAAAATTGATGGATTTATCTAATTTTTGTCTCAACCACTTATCAAAATCAAAAGACTTCTCTAATACTTGCTTGGAAATAGAAACAATCCGTCCGCCAAAGATTAGGTCTATCCCGACAAAAATGCCTAACAGCCCTGCCGTAATACCAATACCTTTGAGTATGTGGGTATACAATATTTCATCCATCCGGCGCCTCCTTTATTGAACAGATAGCCCAGAGAATTCTTCTTTAGATAATTCTCCTTATGGGGCTATAGGTTTATTTATTGTACCACTTAATTCTAGATGCGTCAAATACCGGACCATCCCTGCAGACAAGCTTCTGGCCCTTGCGGGTATTAACCATACAACCCAAACATACGCCCAGACCACAAGCCATATATTCATCTAAAGAGATTTGTGCTGGTATGCTATATTGACTTGAAATACTGGCGATCTCCTGAAGCATTGACTTGGGTCCACAGGCAAATATTGCTATATATCTTGGGGCATGCCTGTTTGTGCGTACAATAATTTTTAATAACTGCGTGACTTTACCTTTAAAACCGGCTGAGCCATTATCTGAAGATATTTTAACATTCAAGCCTAAACTTGCAAACTCTTTTTTACACAAAATTTCTTTTTTTGTCTTTGCGCCAATTAATACAATTGGCTTCTCTTCTATGCGTTCAGCTAATTTATGACTGGTTAATTGCTGGGCAAGAAAAACCATCGGAGCAACGCCTATGCCGCCAGCCACCAAAACCGGTAATCGATTATCGGTAATTGATAATTGGTAATCAAATCCATTCCCTAACGGACCTAAGATATCTAAGTATCTGCCCGGCTTCTCCTTTGATAAAATCTTTGTTCCTTTACCAACAGTTCGATAAAGAATCATTATGCCG
This sequence comes from Candidatus Omnitrophota bacterium, assembly GCA_050122705.1. Lineage (GTDB taxonomy): Bacteria > Omnitrophota > Gorgyraeia > Gygaellales > JAHJCI01 > JASFIK01. The sequence goes on from JASFIK010000001.1 coordinate 10,611, forward strand.
CGCGCCTGGCTTTTTTTCTTCTGGTTATGTGCTGTAAGTTGTGAGTTGTAAATTAAGCCATGAATACTAAACGGTCGGCGCAAAAACGGCTCATAGCCCGGGGTTGTCCGCAACATAACAAACTGTCCAGGCCAAGCAGCCTGTGCAATCTTTGGGGCATTAAGGGTTAACCTATAATAATCATTAGCTATTCGCACATTACTAATAATCTGTGCTTTTATCTGATATTTGCGATTCTTCATAAATCTTAGATGTCTTGTCAGCGCTGGCACCTTGGGCAGAAGTAGGTTCCCCGGCCTGCCAAGTTGATTCGCTTTATCGGGGTTCTGCACACAAAACAAGGTTTGCCTTTTCGATCATAGACCTTATGATATTTAACATACTTGCCTGGGCTACCAGTTAATTGCACATATTGATCTACCGAAGAGCCTTTGTACTTTATCGCCTTATTTAAAACCTGTTTAATCTGTTGAAAAAGCTTCTCTCTTTGTTTCTTAGATAAAGAGCTAGCTGCTCTTTGAGGATGAATCCTTGCCCTGAACAGAGCCTCTGCAGCATAGAGATTGCCTATGCCACAGATAAATGTCTGGTCCATCAATAGAGGCTTTATCTTGGTTTTTCTACCCATGAGCATCTGCTTGAATTGCTCAACCGTTAAATCAAATGGTTCAGGTCCCAGCTCTTGAATAAATTTTAAAGCCCTCCAGTCATCCAAGAGTCGTAACTCGCCCATTAGGCGCTGGTCATTAAAATCCAGCCATTTGTTGTTTGATAACCTAAAACTCACCCGGCTCTCTCGGGCGCAACCAGGATAAATAAGCTGCCCAGTCATCTTCAGATGTATGGTTAAAGATTTACCGGATGACAATTCGAGAATTAAAAGCTTGCCCTTTCTTAAGATATTCTTAATAGTTTGATTTTTTAAGCCTTTTAAAAATGCTGCTCTTGTCGGCTGTTTAATAACCTTAGGGTGATTTATTTTTATCTCGGCAATCCTTTTGCCTAAAACTGCCCTTTGTAATTCCTGTTTTACAGTCTCCACTTCTGGCAATTCCGGCATAAGCTATCCCTCCAGAACCTTAACCCAAACCTGTCTATTGCGTGGTCCGTCAGATTCGGCAAAGAAAATGCCCTGCCAGGCACCCAGACAGAGCTTGCCTGCTTCCACGAATATATGTAGAGAAGTGCCCAATAGCGAAGACTTTATATGGCTGTCTGCATTGCCCTCAGAGTGAGTATATCCCATACCTTCAGGGATTAATTTATTCAACGTGTTTGTAATATCGCGCTTAACTGAAGGATCGGCATTCTCATTTATGGTTATCCCTGCAGTAGTATGGGGCACAAAAACAAAACAAATGCCTTGTTTTATTTTGGATTTGGCAACTGCCTGCTGAATCCGGCTAGTAAGATCAACCAACTCTATGCGCCTGGTTGTACGAACCCCTATTGTTTCCATGTGTGTGTCTATTTATTTATCTGTTAATCTTGCTTTTTCTTAGGGATAATCTTCCTAACTTCGGACATTACTTCCTCAACTGTATTTACTCTAATTACTCCGGGTATATCCCAAGAGCGTAAACTAATTATTGGAATATGAAATTGAAGAGCATAGGCAATCTCAGAAAGCGTACCTGCTTCTCCAGGGAGCGCAATAATTATATCAGCAGATTTTACAACTAATACATTCCTGGCCAATCCTAAGCCAGTAGGAATAACTATATCAATATATTGATTGGCGTCATCTTTGTTGTAGCCAGGTATAATGCCTATAGTTAAGCCACCTCCTGTCTTAAAACCTTGGCAAACTGATTCCATCACTCCACTTAAACCGCCACAAACAATAAAATCAACCACTTTTGCTAAATTTTTGCCTAAATTTTGGGCAATTTGCTCCACTTCATTAGAACAATTATGCCCTCCTATTACCCCTATTATCATTTTTCTCACATTCATCTCCTAGGTTCGAATCCTTTGAACAAGTCTTATGCGCCTGGCAGGATTCGAACCTGCACACATGGCGCCGGAGGCCATTGCGCTATCCATTGCGCTACAGGCGCGTCATTCGTTACTGCTGATTAAAGGGAAAACAATCTTTTCCCTTTAATAATCCCCTTTTTAGGTTTTTAACAATAAGTATTTTACAGCAAATGCTTATATCTGCTACGCATATAACTGTTAAACACCTGCCCCTAACTATAGTTGCAATGTTCCGCTGATGGCCTGATTTACGAATTCCTTATCATTTACCTTAAGCTGCTGGATTGATAGATGCCTAAAATCACTAGCTCCCTTTGTGGATAAAATCTTTTGCATATAATTAAAGCATCTGCGAACGCCGATTCCGCTTCCGTAGGTAGTAAATATAACCACTGGTCTTCCTAACAGGCCAGAGCAAATATCAAGATATGTATTCATTGCTGGTGCTGGTGCGAATGCCCAAACCGGAGTACCCAGACAGATTAAATCGTAATTGGATAAATCGGATTCCGCATGGACAACCCTGGCCTTCTTATGAATCAATGCTCTTGCCGCTTGGATAAAGAAAGTGGTTGATTCATCTTGTGTCTCAAGCCGCAATACCTTAACCTCATTTTCCCCCTGTAAATAATTGGCTAAGCAATCGGCTATCTTCTTGGTATTGCCGCTATACGAGTAATAAATAATTATTGCCCTCATTTAATACCCGCTTTCAAAAAATATTTCCTGTTTAGAAATTGTGGTGATTTCCTTATAATCCAGGCCCTCCAGGTGGAACTCGAATGGCTTTGCTTGCCCCTTTCTAAGACCCCTTATCTTAAATATGCCTGTCCAGACAATTTTATCTTTTGCAAATAAACTAAAGCGGAAGGCCGCGGTTTGATAATTCTTGGCAGTGTTATTGCTTACTTCTCCTTTAGCAAACACCCATCCTTTTCTACCGCTCCTCGTTAAACTAACATCACGATATAAGAATCCTGGCATTGACTCTCCTTTATCAAAATAGGCTTAACTGCTCCTCGTTCTTAATACCCCTGTCCTCTTCGCTAAAGGTAGAAATCTTGCCGTACTCTCCATCAAAGCCAGGTTGAACAACAACCTGCCGCTCGCGTACCCGCAAGACACCTTCAGCTATTCGCTTAGGTAAATTGTTCCTCAAATCCTCTTTGCTGGCGCGCAGTAAGATTCCAAATTCACTACCAAACTTGGATATGGCCATACGATATTCTGCAGCAACTGCCTTGCTGCCTTTATTTAATCCCTTTGCCTCAGCAATAATCTCATCTAGGGGAATAAGATTTTTATAAGGGATTGCCTGATTGGGTTTATCGCCTAAGGGTCTATCTGCTAATTGTTCAACTCGGTTCATCACTCCAATAGTTACTCGTCTACCGCATTTAGGACAAATACCTTTGTGCTCGTTAGTCTGGCTTGGTGAAAACCTAACCCCGCAGTTACGATGCCCGTCGAAATGATACTTACCCTCTTCGGGAAAAAATTCTATAGTATATAAAAATCGGGTTTTGTCTTTTTTCTTTAAGCTATCAATGATATCTTTATAATTTAATTCACAATTGAACACATTGGCCTCCCGACCAATGCGCGAAGGGCTGTGGGAGTCGCTGTTGGAGATAAGGCTGAAACGGTCCAGGGCTGACCAACGCCAGTTCATCGCTGGATCAGAAGATAACCCTGTCTCCAGGGCGAATATATTTACAGTCTGCTCCTCAAAGCAGTCCTCAATTCTATCAAATCCAGACATTGAGCCAAATACACTAAACCAAGGAGTCCAGACATGGGCAGGCACTAATACAGACGCCTCATCAATACCAAAGACTATTCGCGCTAATTCTGCTGCATCAATACCGAGTATCGGTCGGCCATCTGAGGCCAAGTTCCCCCAGCGGCTTAAGGTATTGTTTATTTTGTCCACGCTTTTAAAAGACGGGGCAATGATAATATTATGAATCCGGTAGCCGCGTCCTGCCTTAGAATAAATACTGCTAATCTCAGCGGTTAATATGAAATATACATCACCGAATTTAAATAGGCCGTTACCTAAATCCTCTAAATTGGCTTTTAATTCCTCTAACCAGAGATGGTGAGTAAAATCGCCTGTTCCCATTAGGGTTATGCCCTTTAATCTTGCCCATTCTGCTATGTGTTCAATATCCATATCCCGGCTGGTTGCCCGGCTGTATTTGGAATGGATATGAAAATCAGCGATAAATTCCATTATCTATCTCCCTTAATGTCTTGCTAATGTTTCCCCAATGCGTTCCCTGCCAATAAATGCGGCAGCAGCAAGGACAGATTAAAAAGTTATCTTGGGTATTAAAAACGTATTCGGGAACCTTATCTTTTACCTTAGATTTATCAATTTCACTTAATTCAGTATTGCAAATTATGCAACGGCTAAACATCGTCTCTTCATCTGGCCTGATGCTTAACTCCTTAAATACCTGTTTCAGTTGCTCCTGCGCAGAGTCGCTTTTTACATGAACCAACCGGGTCACCCTTGCCTTATGCACAAAGCGGGAATTACGAGTAATAATAATCCGATTGTCTCTCAGGGCCTCAACCAGCAAACAGGAAAAATTGGTTTGCGAAGAATAAGCTGCGTCAAAACCCAAGATGCGCAACCACTTGGCGAGCCTGCCCAATTCGGGGGTTAGAATAAACCTCATTTTTTATATGCAATTTTGCCATTGCAAATGGTATATTCAACCACACCGTTCAACTTACTTCCCAGAAAAGCACAATTCTTTGATTTGGATAAAAAATTATCTTTGCTGACCACCCATTCCTGAGTAGGGTCAATGATGATTATATCAGCATCCTTGCCAATTGACAAATCCCCTTTATCCAGTCCAAGAATCCTGGCTGGATTAGTAGTTAATTTGCTTACCAAATCTGTCCAGCCCAATATGTCTGTTTGCACCAGCTCTGTGATGCCTACTGACAGCTCGGTTTCCAAACCTGTAGTTCCAAATGCAGCATGCTCAAATTCTATATCTTTTTCATTTTCAGTATGCGGTGCGTGGTCAGAGGCAATCACATCGATTGTGCCGTCTTGTAATCCCTGCCTTATGGCCGCTACATCGCCTTTGCTGCGCAAAGGAGGGTTTATCTTCATATTAGTATCATAACCCAGTGCCTGTTCTTCAGTCAAAGAAAAATAATGCGGGGCAGTCTCCGCAGTTACCTCTATACCCTCCCTTTTGGCTTCAGCAATAATCTCTACTGACTCGCTACAGCTTATATGCGCTATATGCACTGGCGCAGATGCTCTCTTTGCAAGCTGTATATCCCGCTGGACCCTTTTATATTCTGATTCCTTAGCAATTCCTCGTAGGCCCATACAAGTTGAAATAAGACCTAGATTCACTACCCCGCCCCTGGTAAGCAATGTATCTTCGCTATGGCAGATAACCAAAACCTTATTTGCCTTAGCAATTTTGAACACCTCTAAGAGCAATTCATCGCAGTCAACTGATGAGCCATCGTCAGTAATTGCCAAAACCCCCTCGTTCTTTAAGCTATTAATATCAGTTATCTCCTGGCCTTGGCGCCCTTTAGTAATTGCCCCAGCAATAAATACATTTGCCTTTGCAGTTTTTGTAATAATATCTTTTACTAACCTGACATTCCCAGGGCAATCTATGGCTGGCTGGGTATTGGGCATGGCCAAACAAGAGGTAACCCCTCCCCTTAGCGCAGCAGAAGTGCCAGTTAAAATAGTTTCTTTATCCTCTCTGCCAGGCTCTCTTAAATGCACATGCATGTCTACAATGCCTGGCATAACTAACCTACCAGCGGCATCGATTATCTCACCCGCCTGTGTCTTTATGCCCTTGGAAACTCGGGCAATCTTAGATTGCTCAATCAGAATATCCTGTATATCATCAATCTTATTCGCTGGATCAACTACGCGACCATTTTTAATCAGTATCGCCATATTTTTTATCTTGTGCTTGAGATACTAAAAAAAGTACTGCCATCCTTACAGCAATGCCATTGGTAACCTGCTGCAGGATTACTGAGTTGGCTCCGTCTGCAACCTCGCTGGATATTTCTACTCCCCGATTAAGCGGTCCAGGATGCATCACCACAATGTCCCTTTTTGCTTTCTTAATCCTTTCCTGGGTGATGCCAAAATTTTTAAAGTATTCTATTTGACTAGGAAAGGCTTCCTTTTCATCACGCTCAAATTGCATTCTTAAAACATTGACTGCGTCAGCGTCCTTCAAGGCTGCATCTATATCGTAAGTTACGTGTGCGCCCATTTGTTCTATGGCCACGGGAATGAGCATCTGGGGAGCGCAAACGGTTACTTTTGCACCTAACTTTGTCAATCCCCAGATATTTGAACGCGCTACCCGCGAGTGAGCAATGTCTCCTACAATTGTCACATTTAAACCCGAGATCTTCCCTAACCTTTCCTTTAAGGTGAGGATATCTAAAAGTGCTTGGGTAGGATGCTCGTGCCACCCATCCCCAGCATTAACTACGCTTATATCTACATGGCGGGCAAGCATGGCAGCTGCCCCTGAGCAGTTATGTCTTACTATAATGATATCGGTTTTAAGGGCCTGGATATTGGTGCCGGTATCAATCAGGGTTTCCCCTTTTTTCACGCTCGAGGTCTCAGTCATAATATTGATTACGTCTGCGGATAATCTTTTAGCGGCGATTTCAAAGGAAACCCTGGTCCTGGTAGAGGGTTCATAAAATAGGTTGACTGCTGTTTTCCCGCGCAGTGCAGGAACCTTTTTAATTGCCCGACGCGAAACATCCTTAAACGACTCAGCGGTGGATATAATAAGCTCAATCTCCTCTTTGGTTAAATCCTCAAGACCCAATAGGTCTTTCTTTATCCAGACCATATTATTTAGTCCTTTTGAACAATTACTACCTCGTCTATGTCATCCGCTTCCAATAAGCGCACCTCCACTGTTTCGTTGGCAGCAGTGGGGATATTTTTACCTACATAATCTGCGCGTATCGGCAATTCGCGATGACCCCGGTCTACCAATACTGCCAGCTGGGTTGATTTAGGCCTACCAAAATCAATCAGCGCATCTAGGGCAGCACGCACAGTCCTGCCGGTATATAAAACATCATCCACCAGGACAATATTCTTATCGGTAATATCGAAATCTATCTCAGTCTTGTGCACAACTGGCTGCGGGGCAATCAGGGTTAGGTCATCGCGATATAAAGTAATATCCAAAATCCCTACGGGAATGCCTTCTTGCTCAATATCAGCAATGCAATCAGCCAAGCGCCTGGCCAGATATGCCCCTCGATTCCTGATTCCTATTAAACACAGGCTCTGAATACCCTTATTCTTCTCTAATATCTCGTGTGCAAGACGCCTCAGGCAGCGCCTGATTGTATCTTCGTCTAAAATCTTGGCTTTCTCTCTCATAAGTGAGTGCACAATTTACGGAACGCCAGTGAACGTAAATTGTATGCACGAACTTATCCCCCCTTCTTGCTTTCGCAAGAAAGCAGGGGGGATTAATTCCAACACACAACCCATGTTTGCTACGCTCCATAATTTGTGTCGTAATTAACAAAAAACCCAACTGCTGTGTTGCAATTGGGTTATAATTTTGACATTAAAATCTGCACCATAATTTCTCCTTGCCAGCCTCGCAGGTGCTGGCTTAAAGGACCAAGCCTTAGATTAACCTAAAAATAGCATATAAATACGCCCTTGTCAAGGGCAATTACAGCATTGCGCAACCACGGACTCCTGATTAACCAAATGCCTGCGGCGGCATTATTAAAGAACTATTTGACAAATACTCAATCTATCCTTAATATACATCTTAACTATGCATGCGGGCATAATTATTATAATCTTGGTCTTACCGTTAGCCATTATTACCTGTGCTGATGCTGCGTTATTTACAGATGACACCTGGACTATGGATAAGGGCCATCTTGAGCTTGAATATGGGATTGATTATTATAAAGATACACAATATGACTATGTGGGAGGCTATAAATCCCGAACCCGTGAGACTGCGCTATATTTATATGCCCTCTATGGCCTGACCGATAATTGGGATATTGGGCTTACTATACCTTATGGATATATAAACTATGACCGAGAAACCAAGGCAAATGGATTTATGGACTGGGAGATTGAAACCAAATTGCGCCTATGCGATGAAGCTAAGTTCCTGCCCTCCCTTGCCTTATATATTGATTTAATCACTGACTCTGGCAATGAAGAAAAATCATTAGGCAGCGGCGATCAGGATGTTTGGCTTAATGCCATTTTTAGTAAAACCTTAAAGGAGAATCTTTGGCTTGATTTAAATTTAGGTTATTATTTTGCCGGTGGGAAGGATGCGGATGATGTATCAACCTACTGCTTAGGATTAACCAACGGGTTTAAACAACGATTCTATGTCTATCTAGAGCTGTATGGAGAGGTAGAGTTTGAACGCAATTTTAATGATAATGTTTGCCTGGGTGCTTTGAGCGTCGGTTACGAGATCGGCCCACGCCTGTTTATAAAAACCGGTGCCGCAGTCGGCATCTCTGATGGTGCCGATGACCTACAGATTTCTGGTCGAATATCTTTTTGTTTTTAATAAATCGGGTGGACTTAAATCACCACTACAAATTCGCCGCGCGGCTTTTTCTTTACGAGACACTCCCTAATCTGGCTAACCTTTAAGCGTAAAATCTCCTCAAATTTCTTGGTTAATTCGCGCGTTACTACTAGGGGTATATCGCCGAATATATCTTGAATATCTTGCAGGGTTGCGATAATGCGGTGGCGTGACTCGTAAAATAAAATGGTATAATCCAACCTCCTTAGCTCCTCAAGACGCCGGCGTCGAGCAGAGGCCCTATTGGGCAGAAAGCCGGCAAAAATAAATTCGTGTGTAGGCTGCCCAGAAAGAACCAGGGCCATAACCAGCGCGGTCGGGCCAGGAACAGCGGTAATTGGGATGTTGTTCTTAATTGCTAAATTAATCAAGTGATGCCCGGGATCTAAAATTCCTGGCATGCCAGCATCAGAAATCAGTGCAATATCAGCATTTGATTTTAATCTACTGATTAGGTATTGGGCTTTACTAAACCGATTGTGCTGATAATAACTTGTGGTGGGGGTGTTAATATGGTAAGACTTAAGCAGGATGCGACTGTGCCGTGTATCCTCGCAGGCAATCAGATCCACGTTTTTTAACACCTCAATTGCTCGCAGGGTAATATCTTTTAGATTGCCAATCGGGGTTGCAACTATATATAACATTTAATGCGCATCAGCTTGTTGTCTATTCCACGGTAACTGACTTTGCCAAGTTGCGGGGCTGATCAACATCACAACCTCGCTTAATCGCAATAAAATAGGCGACTAATTGCAAGGGGAGAGCCACCATCAGCGGTGAAAAGAATTCATCTATCTTAGGAGTGTAGATAATCTCTTTGGATAATTGATTTATCTGCCTATCGCCTTCGGTAGCAAGAATGATTAATCTTCCGCGACGAGCGCGAATCTCTTGTATATTGGAAAGCATCTTGTCGTAAATCCTTGATTGCACACAGATACAAACAACTGCCCGGTATTCGTCAATCAAGGCAATTGGACCGTGTTTCATCTCGCCAGCCGCATACCCTTCAGCCGGGATATAGGAAATCTCCTTTAATTTCAATGCCCCCTCTAATGCCGAAGGATAATTTACATTTCTTCCCAAAAACAGGAATGAACCAAAATGAGAATGTCTTTGAGATAATCGGCGGATCTCTCGCTGCCCAGCCAGAACCCTGCGCTGGAGCCGGGGTATCTGCCTAAACTCGGTTAAACAGCCCTCTCTGGATTGGGATGAAATCTTTGATTGTACCCCTGCTAAATAAATGGCAAATAAATACAAAATCGCCAGCTGTGCAGTATAGGCCTTGGTTGAGGCAACGCTAATTTCAGGGCCAGCGTGAGTATAGATTATCCCCTCGCATTCGCGAGTTAGACTTGAGCCCAAAACATTACAAATGCCCAAGGTTGTTATTCCCATTTCTTTACCTCGGCGCAGGGCTGCTAAGGTATCGGCAGTCTCCCCGGACTGGCTTATGGCAATTAATAGAGTTCGCTTATCAAGAAACACCCGACGATAGCGGAACTCGCTCGATAAATCAACGCTCACCGGAATATTAACCAATTCCTCTAATATGTACTTGCCTACTAATCCAGCATGGTAAGCAGTGCCGCAAGCAATGATGACTATATTTTGTATTTTTGCTAATTTATCTTGGGTTATGGTTAGTTCTTCAAAAAGAATCTGGGAATCCTTAACCCGATATTTCAGAATATTCTCTAAGATTGCGGGTTGTTCATGTATTTCCTTAAGCATAAAATGAGGGAAGCCTGCCTTCTGCGCCTGGCTGGCATCCCAGGTTACGGCTGTGGACTTGCGCTGTATCTTTTCTCCCAAAAAATTACAAATTCTTATGTCGTTCTTACTGAGAATTGCTATTTCATTATCCTCTAAAAAAATTACCTCCTTTGTATAATCTAGAATTGCCGGGACATCAGAAGCTAAAAAATTCTCGTTCTTGCCTTTACCAATAACCAAAGGGCTGCCACACCGAGCGCCAACAAGTTTCTCTGGTTCTTTTGTAGAGATTGCGCTGATAGCAAATGAGCCAGAAAGCAGCCCCGCTGTCTTCATCACCGCCTCCTCAAGCGAGGCATTTTTATAAAACTTCTCAATCAGGTGAGGGATAACCTCAGTATCAGTTTGGCTCCTGAATTTATGTCCTTCCTTGATTAATCTCTGTTTAAGTTCAGCATAATTCTCAATAATCCCGTTGTGCACCACCGCCACCTCAGCCTTACAGTCCAGGTGTGGATGGGCATTAACCCGATTGGGCATACCGTGGGTACTCCAACGAGTATGGGAAACCCCTAGACAGCCAAACAGGGGTTTTTTCTTAAGTAGTGTTTCTAATGCCTTTACCTTGCCGGGGAGTTTTCTGATTGAGAAGGAATTCTTCTGTTCAAGAAATATACACATTCCTGCAGAATCATAGCCGCGATACTCAAGGCGCTTTAGTCCGTTTAAAAGCAAGGGTTGGGCTTGTTTGTTGCCAATATATCCGATTATCCCGCACATAAATTAAAAGCGACCCCAACCGGATTTGAACCGGTGTCGAGAGCTTGAAAAGCTCTTGTCCTAACCAGGCTAGACGATGGGGTCACAATGACTAGTCCTCTTGAACTACTACTTTAGCAACAGAGGCAACTGAATCGTGTTTTTCCAGACTAATTAAGCGTACGCCTTGAGTATTACGGCCGGTTTGGCGAATATCCTTGACTGGGCAACGCACAACCATTCCTTTTTGGGTTACTGACATAATCTCGTCTTCATTATTTACCGAGGCAACCCCAGCTACCTCTCCATTGCGCGAGGTGGTCTTAATATTAATAATGCCCTTGCCGCCGCGCGACTGTAGACGATACTCCTCAAAAGTAGTGCGCTTGGCAAACCCGCCGGTAGTAACTGTGAGTAGGGTTAGCTTCATTTTTTCGGCCTCAGCAGGAATTACCTCCATGCCTACAATCTCATCTTTTTTGTGTAATCTTATCCCCCGCACACCACGCGCTGCCCTGCCCATATCCCGGATTTGCTTTTCCTTAAACAACACTGACTTGCCTTGGCGAGTAGCCAGAAGAATGCGATGGCTGCCGTCGGTAAGTCCGGCTTCTACTAAATAATCATCCTTGCTTAACCCAATGCAAATAATGCCTCCCTTGCGGGGGTTGGCAAAATGAGAAAGCTTTGTTTTCTTTACCAATCCTTGCTTAGTACACATTAATAAATATTTATCATCGCTAAATTCCTTAACTGCTACCACTGAGCTGATTCTTTCTGTGGTGCTTAGGGATAATAAATTTACTACTGCCTTGCCCTTAGCTGCGCGCGAAGCCTCGGGGATCTCATACACCTTAAGCCAATAAGCCTTGCCTTTATTAGTAAAAAGCAAAAGGTAATCTTTGCTTGAGGCAACAAATAGATGTTTAACAAAGTCCTCTTCTCTGGTCTCCATTGCAGTTATGCCCCGACCGCCCCGACGCTGTTTACGGTAGCTACCCACCGGTAATCGCTTAATGTAGCCAAGATGCGAAATGGTAATAACCATATCCTCCTCGGCGATTAAGTCCTCTAGCTCAATCTCTTCTACCTCGGCCACAATCTGGGTACGTCGCTCATCCGCATATTGCTTTTTGAGCTGTTGACACTCTTGTATAATAATCTCCTCGATCTTTTTCTCTGAAGCAAGAATGGATTTATACATCTGTATCTTTTTAATCAAATCCAGATATTCTGCTTCAATCTTACCGCGCTCAAGCGCAGTCAACCTCTGCAATTGCATCTCCAGGATTGCCTGAGCCTGAACCTCGGTTAAGCCAAATTCCTTGACTAATCTCTGTTTTGCCTCGGGTGTATTTTTGGAGGCTTTGATTGCTTTGATAATCCGGTCAATGTGTTTAAGGGCTATTTTTAAACCCTCTAATATATGGGCGCGCTTTTCTGCTTTAGCTAAATCAAACTGCGTGCGACGGCGAATAATCTCCTTGCGGTGATTGATAAACAAAGAAAGTAGTTGTTTTAAATTTAATATGCGTGGTCGTGCCTCAGTCAGGGCCAGATTAATAACGCCGAAGGTTACCTCAAGTTGTGTGTGTTTAAACAGTTGGTTAAGGATTATTTGTGGCTCAGCATCCCGTTTTAATTCCACAACTATGCGGATACCTTCTTTATCAGACTCATCGCGAATATCGGTGATTCCTTCTATCTTTCTATCCTCTACCAGGGAAGCAATCGAGCTGATCAGGTTGGCTTTATTGGTCTGATAAGGAATCTCGGTAATGGCGATTAAATCCTTGCCCTGCTTAAGATGCTCAATAGAAGCAACCGCTCTAATGGTCAATTTCCCCTTACCGGTTTCATATGCCTCCTTAATCCCTTGGCGACCACAAATAAGCCCTCCGGTAGGAAAGTCCGGACCGCGGATATGCCGCATCAATTCCTTGATTTCAACAGCCGGATTGCCAATCAGGCAAATCACTGCATCTAACACCTCTCCTAAATTATGGGGAGGCATATTGGTAGCCATACCCACTGCAATCCCCGACGAGCCGTTTACCAGAAGATTGGGAATCCTGCCAGGGAGAACTTCTGGCTCAGAACGAGAATTATCAAAGTTGGGCGTAAATCTAACTGTATCCTTTTCAATATCCGCCAACATTTCTTCAGCCAGGGTATTCAGACGCGCTTCAGTATAACGATATGCAGCTGCGGGGTCTCCGTCAATTGAGCCAAAATTACCCTGGCTGTTAATTAAGAGATAGCGCATATTCCAGTCCTGTGCCAGACGAACCAATGCATCATAGACTGCCAGGTCTCCATGGGGATGATAGCGGCCAATAACATTGCCGACAACCGTAGCGCTCTTGCGGAATGGCCGATTGTGTAACAATCCATCCTCATACATAGCATAGAGAATCCGGCGATGTACTGGCTTTAGACCATCCTTGACATCAGGCAGGGCGCGGCCAACAATTACGCTCATAGCATAATTAAGATAAGAGTCTTTTATTTCTTCTTCGATATCGCGTGGTATTATTTTTTCGTTTTGAGTATACATATTTATATATCTAAATTCTTCACCTGGTGGGCACAATTCTCAATAAACTCCCGGCGGGGAGCAACCTCATCTCCCATTAGAATAGTAAAGGTCTTATCTGCCTCAACCGCATCTTCCAAGCTGACCCTAAGCAGGGTGCGCTGACTAGGATCCATAGTAGTCTCCCAAAGTTGCTCAGGATTCATCTCTCCTAACCCTTTATATCTTTGAATAGTCATGCCCTTGCGCGCCTCCTGAAGTACAAAACTAAGCACATCTTTTAGGCCGGTAAAACTATTTTTATCAATCTTAAATTTGTTCTTATCATCTGAATAATAATCCTGTAGGTCTAAGCCCAGTTTAGCTAAATTTTTGCCTATCTCTTCCACCTCAGCTGCTTCAAAAAGCTCCACTATTTCTGGCTCCTTGTCTTTTCCCAAACCAGAGCTAATCTTTGCTAATTCGCGTTCAGAATAGACAAAATGGGATTTTTGCTCCACTTTGACCTGATAAATAGGTAATTTTTTGGTCTTATGGCTCTTCAAACCAATATATTGTTCTAATTTTACTCCCTTTTTCTCTAAAATATAGCCTATTTTCTCTAAAGATACTAGTGAGCTTAAAATATCCTTAAATTGCTTTGTAGTGTATGTGGTTTTGCCTTTTATCCTCTTAAGACTAAGATCCTCACAGCCGATATCCAAGAGTAAGTCATTCATCTCCTCTTCGGTCTGAATATATTCTTGACGATTGCCTCGTTTAACGCGAAACAGGGGAGCTTGGGCAATATAGACATGCCCTTCTTCAATTAATTTGGGCATCTGACGATACAATAGAGTTAGTAGTAGTGTGCGGATGTGAGATCCATCAATATCTGAATCAGCCATAATAATTAATTTGTTATATCTTAATTTACTACTGTCGAATTCGTTGCTCACCCCTGTGCCCAGGGCAGTGATAATTGTGCGAATCTCCTCATTGTTAAGAATCTTGTCTAAGCGTGCCTTTTCTACATTTAAAATCTTACCCTTGATCGGCAGGATTGCCTGGAAGCGACGATCACGTCCCATCTTAGCACTACCCCCTGCAGAATCCCCCTCAACAATATATAATTCGCATAATGCTGGGTCACGTTCTGAACAATCGGCTAACTTGCCGGGTAAGGATGCGCCTTCCAGAGCGCCTTTGCGTCGGGTTAATTCGCGCGCCTTTCTCGCTGCTTCACGCGCACGACTGGCAAGCACTACTTTCTCAATAATCTTATTGGCCACTGAAGGGTGTTCCTCAAAATAGGCAACCAATGACTCAAGGCAGGTTGAGGCAACTATCCCTTCAATCTCAGAATTGCCAAGTTTGGATTTTGTCTGTCCCTCAAATTGGGGATTAGGCAGTTGCGTGCTAATAACCGCGGTTAATCCTTCGCGTACATCATCGCCAGAAATACTCAGCTTATCATCCCTAATCAGTTTTTTGTGTCTGGCATATTGATTAATTGCCCGGGTTAATGCGGATTTAAACCCAGACAGATGTGTGCCGCCATCAATAGTATTGATATTGTTGGCAAATGAAAACAGGGTCTCTGCATAGCCATCATTGTATTGTATGGCAACCTCCAGGATCACGCTGTCCTTGGTCTTTTCAAAGTAGATAATCTTATTGTGCAAGGGGTGCTTATTTTTGTTCAGGTAATCTACAAAAGAAATAATCCCGCCGCTGAATTCAAATACTGCCTCCTTATCCTTGCGCTCATCATTAAGGATTATCTTGAGTCCTTTATTTAAAAAGGCCAATTCCCTAAGGCGTTGAGAAAGGGTATCAAAGGAAAAATTTATTGATTTAAATATTGTCGAGTCTGGCTTAAAAGTGACCTTGGTACCAGTAGTGCTGGCCTTGCCTACAGTGGTTAACTTTGACGCTGCCCTTCCCTTTTTATATCTCTGGTGGAAGACCTTCCCCTCCCTTTTAATTTCCACATCTAACCACTCAGACAAGGCATTGACTACGCTGACGCCCACGCCATGCAACCCGCCAGCAACCTTATATACCCGGTGGTCAAATTTGCCCCCTGCATGCAGAGTAGTCATAACTACCTCTACTGCTGGTTTTTTCTCCGTCTTATGGATATCAATAGGAACACCCCGGCCGTTGTCAATCACGCTAAGGCTATTATCCAAATGGATGATTACCTCTATTTTGTTACAAAAACCTGCTAATTTCTCATCCACGCTATTATCCACTACTTCGTATACTAAATGGTGCAAGCCTCGTATGGCCGTATCCCCAATATACATGGCTGGGCGTCTTCTTACTGCCTCGATACCTTCTAAAACCTGAATAGTGGTGGCATCGTAAGCCTTGTTTTTGGATGCACTAACCTCTTGGCTGTCTTTAATACTGGCTTTGGGCTGGGTTTTGGATTGGGCTTTAGTTTTAGTCTTTCGCTTCATTGTTATCTAGTCGTAAAACAACTTCAGTAATTGCCTGTTCTGAGCCTGGCGTAAAAACCTGGTTGAGATATCTTACAAATTGCCCCTTTTTGAGGTTAAGCTGATAAAGCCAGGCAGAAGAATCCACATTAATAATCATGCGCTTGTCCTGGCAAAAATACCTAGTGATGTGTCTTTGCTCCTGTTTGGAGAAAATTCGTCTTAAACTACTCTTGATCATCGTATCATCTCTCTTGCCTTGACCCTGGGTGGATAAGTCCTTGATCAATTTCTGGGTAGTGCTACGTATAGATTCCATCTTGTTTACACGAGCCTCATCGGAAGAACAATGTAAATATATCCGTTGGTGCGGATTACGCCCGGTTTCTCGCTGTCAGTAATCTCCAATTCTATGGTTTGCTCTGTTAAATTTTTTAGGACATCAATCAGGTAGCTGGGATTAAAACCAATAATCATGTCTTTGCCATTGTATTCGCAGGGCAGTTCTTCGCGTGATTCCCCTATATTGGGCGTAGATTTAGAAATCACCAATCTGTCATTGTGAACCTCCAGTTTTATTGCCTGATAATCTGGCGTAGATAATAAGGCTGCTCTGCGGGTTGCTAATAAACATTGCTCGCGATCAATCTTGATCTTGTTGGGCGAAGCAGGGGGAATAACTTGTTTATAATCCGGGAATTCCCCCTCAATCAAGCGGGATATAATCTGGGTATTGCCCAGATCTAAGAGAATCTGGTTCTTTCCGATGCCCAAGAGTATCTCCCCTTCTTCTGTGAGGTTGCGGTTTAATTCATGGATAGTTTTTATGGGGATAATTATCTGGGTTGGTTGATTTACCCCTTGAGGGAGTTTCTTCTGATAACAGGCCAGTCTTTTGCCGTCGGTGGCAATCAAAGTAATGCTATCCTTTTTAATTTGACAGAGGATGCCGTTAAGAATATAGCGGGTTTCATCATAAGAAACCGCGAAGGCAACCAAAGACAGTATTTCTTTTAAGGTATCCTGGTCTAGTTTGATTACTTCCTGATTTGTAAATTTGGGCAATTTAGGAAACTCCTCATAAGATAGGCCCATAAGTTTAAACTGGCATTGTTTGGATTCAATAATGGTGAGGTTATTCTTTTTTGTATTTATACTTATTGTCTCTTCTGGGAATTCTTTGATAATATCGCCAAATTTCTTGGCGGGTAAAATAATATTACCCGATTCTTCAATACGTGCTGGTATTTTATGAATTATTCCAATATCTAAATCTGTAGCAGTTAATTGAATGTTTTCTTTGTTGGTTTCAAGTAATAAATAAGACAGTATTGGTAAATTGGATTTTTGACTAATTACATTTTGAACAGTCTGTATTCCTTTTACTAAAATTTCTTTATTAACACTTAACCTCATTTCTCCTCCGATTATTTATATAATATAAGTAATAGAAGTAATAAGCTGTCTAATTTTTTGTTATTAAACGCAAAACCCATTGTTGTAGCAATTGGTTATGTGTTTAATAACCCCTGAATAACCCTTGAATTTATTGTTTAAGGCCTTGGATAATTTTATTAACTCGTTGTTTCAGGTCACCATTCTTTTCTAAATCCAACCTTATTTTATTATACGCATACAATACCGTAGTATGATCTTTCCCACCAAAGAACTTGGCGATTTCCGGTAAAGAGGCATCGGTTAAGTGACGACTCAAATACATTGCTACTTGTCTGGGTAGGACAATATTTTTACTCCGCCGCTTTGTTTTTAATTCTATCAAGGGGATATCAAATTCATCAGCCACACTCTTTTGAATTCTTTGAAAATTAATTGGCTTTTTTACCTGTCGAATACAATCTTTTAATACCTCTTTGGCCAAATCCAGGGTGATTGGTCTTTCCTCTAAGAGCGAACAAGCTACCACTCTAATCAAGGCCCCTTCTAATTCACGAATATTAGTTTTAATAATCTGGGCAATGAGGAATATTACCTCATCAGGAATATTAACCGGCTCTCGCTCTATCTTTTTTTTCAGTATTGCTACGCGGGTTTCAAAATCAGGGGGTTGAATATCAGTAATTAAACCCCAGCTAAACCGGGATACCAGACGCTCCTCTAATTTAAGGATTTCTCGCGGCGGGCGATCCGAACAAATAATGATTTGTTTGTGCGCATCGTATAAAGCATTAAAGGTATGAAAGAATTCTTCCTGCGTGGATTCTTTACCTGCAATAAAGTGGATATCGTCAACCAGTAGGATATCCATGTTGCGATATCTTTGACGGAATGCCGAGGTTGAGCGGTGTTGGATAGCGCCGATAAGCTCGTTGGTAAATCTCTCCGAAGGCATATAGCATATTTGTATTTCATTATTCTTATCTTGTACATAGTGGCAGACTGCTTGCATAAGATGGGTTTTGCCTAACCCAACCCCACCATAAATAAATAACGGGTTATAAGCCCGGGCAGGAGATTCGGCAACCGCCATTGAGGCGGCGTGGGCAAAGCGGTTAGACGGACCTACCACAAAGTTGTTAAAGGTAAAGCGCGGATTCAAAATAAAACTCTCCCTTTGCTCCCCTTGAATATGACTCTGAAAATCCTTGATACTTACCTCTGTGCTAACCGGCTGACTCTTGGAAATTATTCTAATCTTCAACTTAACTAATTCTCTATCGGCAGCATTATCCCTGAACGTGTCTTGGATAAGGCCATAGTAATTCTTTAATACCCAATTTTTAAAGAATGGATCAGGCGCTTCCAAGATTAACTCCTGGGCTTGCTGGGATTGTTCTTCTTTAAGCACCAAAGGCAGAATCCAGGTTTGGAAAATCGTCTCACCCAGGGTATCCTTTAGCCTGGGAAGACAATCTTGCCAACTTTTAACCAGTAATGTTTTTTCCACAGTTTTCACAGCTTATCCACAGGCTAGTATAATCACCTGTTTACGCAAAAACCAATACCCAAAACCTAGATTATTAGGCTTGCTTAATTAATGGACTCCAATTATAACAAAAGTTTGAATAATTGCAAGCCCGGTTAAACATTTTTTGTTCTACACCTGCAGTATTTTAAACAGGACAAGCTTTGTGAGAAATATTTCCAAACAGCCTTGTTATTATAGCATTATTTTTTAACAGAGCAAGAAAAATCAACAAACTATTTTTATGCACAGCCGGGAATTCTGTTATACAATTAAGAAAATCCTAGTGATTTTTCTTGACCGGGTTAACTTTTATGTTATAATCTTTCACATTACCACGGGAAGGTTTAATTATGAAAAAGCATTTAAAGACACCCAGCAATATTACAGGAAAGCGCGTCCATGGATTTCGTCGGAGAATGCGTTCACATCAGGGAAGAATGATTTTAAAGCGACGACGCCGGAAGGCAAGAAGCAGACTTTGCATTTAAGATCTTTTAGTTGGCTTATTATCGGTCTAATAAACTTCTATCAGCAGTATATCAATAGATACCTGCCCTGTTCATGCCGATTCTACCCAAGTTGTTCAGAATACGCCAAGCAGGCGGTGTTAAAATATGGGTTAACCAGAGGCGCGCTTATTGCTTGGCAGAGGCTTTGTAAATGCCATCCCTTTTCTGACAAACAAGGATTTGATCCGATAAAATAAATTAAAATGAACAAAAATCTGATCTTAGCAATAGCTTTATCCTTCTTAGTAATGATAAGCTGGTCTCGGATGACACAAAAGTTCTATCCTGTTGATAAACAAGGGGTTAACGATATCAATACTGAGCAGGTATCGCAACTTAAGCCATCTCCAATTGTGCTGCTGGAAGAGCAAGAGCAAAACTTGGTGAGCGCAATCTCAAATAACCGAGAATTGGTTTTCAGCCTTCCTCAAGCCTGTCTTAAAGGTGTAATTTTCCCCCAGTTCAGCGATTATGATTTTAACTTAGAACAAGGATTATGTCTAGTTGACCCAGATTTAGTTTTTACTCAAGAGCGATTGGACTCTACTGAAGCAATCTTTGTTCATCAGGACAAGAGCAAAAGAATCACCAAGCAGTTTAATTATTCAGACCCACATTTTACAATCACCCTGGATATTAAGATAGAGAATTTATCTGACCAGCCACTGACTTATCAACATAATTTGGCATTAGGGGCAATTGATTTGAATTCTAAGGGGCTTGAGAGCAGGTTTAAAGAAATTTTTATTAAACAGCCAGATAGGATGCTTCGCTTAAGCCCAAGCCGCGCAACCAAGATTCATTACAGTGGAGATTTTTTCGGCTTTCGCGAACGTTATTTTTGTGCTATACTAATACCAATGTCATCTCCTGAGACATTAAGCGTTCAGCGAGTTAATCGTACACAAAGTCAGTTAATCTTGTCTCGCCCGACGGTAAATCTGCTCCCTGATCAGACGGAGCATTTACAATATAGAATGTATATTGGGCCTCAGCAAAATAATTTATTAAATTTGTTTCATAATCAGGCTGGAGAGATTATTTATTATGGTGTTTTTGATCCAATTGCTAAATCTCTCTTACGTATCTTACGGTTTTTCTCTGGCCTGGTGCATAATTGGGGTTGGGCGATTATTGTGTTAAGCATTTTTATCTTTTTTATCTTATTCCCTTTATCCATGAAACAAATGCGCTCAGCCAGAGATATGCAGCGCTTGCAGCCTAAGATTGAAGAATTACGCAGGCTCTATAAAGATAATCAGCAGAGATTAAACAAAGAGGTATTAGAGCTATATCGTAAACACAGAATTAATCCACTTGGTGGATGCTTGCCATTGATTTTACAAATTCCCATATTCTTTTCTTTATATCAGGCCTTAATCCGTTCCATTGAGCTGAAAGGAGCTAATTTTTTGTGGATAAATGACCTATCCCAACCAGATCGCCTAATTATTACCCCTGAAGTAAATATATTACCCATTTTAATGGCAATAACTATGTTTTTACAACAGAAATTTACTATGATGTCACCAGCTGGTCATTCTGGTGAACAGCAACGATTAATGACCTTCTTGTTTCCGATTTTATTTGGATTTATTTTCTATCGTATGCCATCAGGCCTGGTTTTATACTGGTTTGTTAATAGCCTATTAATGTTCATTTATCAAATGAGAATAAAATTAGCCCATGAACCAGCCAAGAATTGAAGTCGAAGGCAAAACAGTTGAGGCAGCTATTCAAATTGCCCTTAGTAAGCTTAATCTGCCCAGGAATCAGGTAGAAATTGAGATATTATTTGAAGGCGAAAAGGGTCTTTTTGGCATGCCAGGAGGTAGGCCTGCCAAGGTGCGGGTTAGTCCAAAAAAGACTAATTAATGTGTTAGATATGGCATTGTTCCGCGTGTAACATTTTGTAACCATATATATCACAATGAGTAAGATTATTGCTATCTGTAATCAAAAAGGAGGGACTGGTAAGACTACCTCAGCAATCAATATATCCACTTATTTAGCCTTAGCAGGTAAAAGGGTTTTGTTGATTGATTTAGATCCACAAGCCAATACTACAAGTGGCTTAGGAATTAACAGATATGATATTAAAAAAAGCACTTATCATATTTTATTGGAAGAAGTTGCAATAGGA
>JASFIK010000002.1:0-29284 GCA_050122705.1 Candidatus Omnitrophota bacterium
GTCGTACCCCAGGGGTAGATGTTGCCAGCGGTTCTCTTGGCCAGGGGCTGTCAGTGGGGCTGGGAATAAGTCTGGCTGGAAAAATAGATAAAAAGAATCATCGTGTTTACGTACTCCTGGGTGATGGCGAGATTCAAGAAGGCAATATTTGGGAGGCAGCTATGGCTGCTGCTCATTTTGGCTGCGATAATCTCTGCGCTATTTTGGATTATAATCGGTTTCAGATTGATGGCAAGGTTGAGGATATAATGGGCCTGGAGCCATTAGCCGATAAATGGCGCGCCTTTGGGTGGCATGTGATAGAAATAGATGGCCATAGCATTAAAGAGATTCTTGATGCTTATCAAGAGGCAAGCAGCAAAAGGGGCAAGCCGACAATTATTATTGCCCATACCACTAAAGGCAAAGGGGTTTCTTTCATGGAGAATGTTGTTGATTTTCACGGAAGGTCACCCACTGTTCAAGAGGCCGAGATCGCTTTAAAGGAGTTAGAATAATCAAAATGGAACTCTTATATCAACGTGATATTTATGGTAAGGCGCTGGTTGAGCTAGGTAAGGCTAATCCAGATATTGTGGTTTTGGATGCTGATTTATCTGGTTCCACCCGCACGAAATTTTTTGCCAAAGAATTTCCTGAGCGATTTTTTAATTTTGGAGTTGCTGAACAGAATATGATGGCCACCGCTGCAGGTTTGGCGAGTAAAGGAAAGACGGTATTTGTCTCTACCTTTGCAATGTTTGCTACTGGGCGAGCCTGGGATCAGGTAAGAAACACGATTTGTTATAATAATTTTAATGTGAAGATTGTTGCTACGCATGCTGGTATAACCGTAGGAGAAGACGGTTCTAGTCATCAGGCATTAGAGGATATTGCCTTGATGCAGATTATCCCTAATATGAAAATTATTGTTCCTTGTGATGGTCCACAAACACGCCAAGCAGTCATTGCTGCGGCAAATCTTGCCGGTCCTTTTTATATTCGTTTGGGCAGAGCAAAATTTCCTACTATTGATGACAAAAAGCAATTTGAATTGGGTAAGGCGCAAGTATTAAGAGAAGGCAATGATATAACCCTGGTGGCTTGTGGGTTAATGGTTAAATGCGCCCTTGAGGCTGCTGATGCGTTGTTAGCAGAAGGAGTAAAGGCACGCGTAATCAACATCCATACTATAAAGCCAATTGATTGTGATTGTATAGTTAAAGCAGCGACTCAGACAGGTCGGATAATTGTTTGTGAAGAACACAGCATTACCGCTGGACTTGCTGGTTGTATTGATCAGGCGCTAACTGGAGAATCTTCGGTAAAGATTGCCCGGGTAGGGATAAAAAATCAATTCGGTCAATCAGGTGCCCCAGAGAAACTCTTAGAGAAATACGGGTTAACCACTCAGGATATTATTGCCACCGCGCATTCATTACTTTCGTGAAAAGCTTGAATCTCACTTCTTATGCTAAGTTAAATTTATACCTGAAAATTCTCGGGAGACGGCCTGATAATTATCATTCAATCTCCACCTTATTCGAAAGAATAAGCCTTTCTGATCAAATTCGGTTAAGGCTTTTGCCTCAGGGTAGAATACGCATAGTCTCTTCCCATTCCAGTATACCAGGCGGATACAAAAATCTGGCTTTTCAAGCAGCCAACCTGCTTAAGAAAAAATTCCAAATCCATACTGGAGTCGAGATTAGCATTAAAAAGCACATACCGGTTTCTGCTGGTTTAGCGGGCGGCTCAAGTAATGCAGCTGCAGTTTTATCAGGTCTGAATAAACTTTGGAGATTGAATTTACGAGTCAAGCAGTTAGTAACCCTGGGGCGCCAGATTGGTTCAGATGTTCCCTTTTTCCTGCATAATTGCTCTTTTGCTTATGCTACCCAGCGAGGCGATAGGATTAAGGCATTGTCTCTGCCGGTTAAACTTTGGCATATTATAGTTGTTCCTCCTGTGCAGATATCCAGCGCTTTGATTTATAGAAGCTGGGATGAGTCAAGGGAAGCTGTGGGGTTGACAAAATACCAATCGAGAATTAGAATATTACAGAGAGCATTATTAAAAAAAGACTTAATATTATTAGGTAAATTAATTTTTAATTCTCTAGAGCAGGTTAGCCAAACGCTGTTTCCAGTGATTAGTAAGGCGAAATCTGTTCTTTATGACTTAGGTCTTGAGGCAATCTTAATGAGCGGTAGTGGACCAGCGGTATTTGCTCTGGCTTCTTGCAGAAAGGAGGCTTGTTTAATAGCCAGACAGCTCAAGGCAAAAATGAGGAATTGGGATGTGTTCGTAGCAAAAACTGTTTGATCAACGCAACAGCTAGGAGGAAGGCGATGGAAATCACTGAGGTGAGGATATTCTTGAAAGATTCTCCAGATAAGAAACTGAAGGCCTATGCAACAGTTACTTTTGACAATGCCTTTGTGGTGAGAAATATAAAGGTAATTGAAGGTGCTAGCGGCGCCTTTATTGCTATGCCTTCACGCAAAATAAAACAGCCCTGTCCAAAATGCGGGTTCAGGAATGAAATGCGCTCTAAATTCTGTAACCAGTGTGGCGGACAGCTTCCCTTGGCTCCCAGGCCTTTAAGTGGAGACCAACCGCAGAGTAGCTCTGCTGAACATAAGGATATTGCTCATCCAATAACCCAATCTTTTAGAGAATATTTACAGAAGAGGGTTTTAGAAGCCTACGACAAAGAGAAGAATATTGGTCAGGCTTAATCTTTGAGATTTTGGGACGTCGTCTCCCGCCGCAATTGTATCAACTATAGGCAGGCGGGATCCCGCAGAGATAGTAAATATGAGCGCGGGACAATCGGTAGGACACAGAGTTAATTTTTGCCCGGTAGTGTAATTGGTAACACACCAGAATTTGGGTCTGGGTTTTGAGGTTCGAGTCCTCACCGGGCAGAAGAAATATAACAATGAAAATGAAAAAAGATTTAGCGATAATAATTTTAGCTGCGGGTAAGGGCGTGCGGATGAAATCTGAGTTACCTAAAGTTCTGCACCCCATTGCCGGACGGCCAATGTTAGGGTATATCTTGGATTTAGCAAGGAGCTTAAAGCCCAAACTAGAAATCTGTGTTTTAGGGCATCAGTCTAAAATGGTTAGAGATTATATTGAAAAACAAAAAGGTAAAGTAAAAATAGTAATCCAGAATAAGCTATTAGGGAGCGCTGACGCGATTAAGCAAACTAGGTCTATATTAAAGAACTTTAAAGGTACGGTTTTGGTGCTTTATGCCGATAATCCCTTAGTTAAACCTCAAACCGTTAAGAGTCTGATTAAATACCATCAGCAGTCGCATGCCGCAGGCACCCTATTGGTAGCTACCATTGATAAGCCTAAAGGGTATGGTCGGATTATTCGCAATAACTCTTATGATATCTTGCGGATTGTTGAGGAGATTGAGGCTAATGAATATGAGAAGGATTGCAAAGAGATAAATACCGGTATTTGTTGTTATAATAAGGAAAGGTTATTTTGGGCACTAAATCGAGTTAAACTTAACCGCCGAAAAGGTGAATATTATTTAACTGATGTAGTTGAGATACTGCATAAACATGGGCAGGTTATTGAATCGCAAAGGTTAGAGGATTCCTGTGAGGCAATGGGGATAAACAAGCAATCAGATTTATCACAGGCAGAAAAGATTATGCAGCATAGATTGTTTGCGGCGTTGGCGGAAAAAGGGGTAAGGATTGTTGATCCTGATTCTACTTGGGTTTGTTGGGATACACTGATAAGATCGGGCAGCATAGTTTTTCCCTTTACAGTTATTGAAAGTAATGTTAAAATTGGTAAAGATTGCCGTATTGGGCCTTTTTGTCATTTAAGACCAGGCGTAGTAATACAAAACAATAGTAAAATCGGTAATTTTACAGAAGTGTCGCGTTCAAAAATTGGACCCGGTACAACTGCTAAGCATTTTTGTTTTTTGGGAGATAGCCAAATCGGAAAAGGGGTAAATATTGGTGCTGGCACAGTAACCGCAAATTTTGATGGAAAGAGAAAAGCGGTTACTGCAATTAAGGATAAGGCCTTTATTGGTTCAGACACCATCTTGGTTGCTCCGATAAAGGTGGGTAAAGGCGCTAAAACCGGTGCAGGTAGTGTAGTAACCAAGCACAAGGACATTCCGCCTAATCAAACCGTAGTCGGGATTCCGGCAAAGCCTCTAAAGCAGCATAAGCGTTAAAACATGGATAAATTAGCAATATTTACTGGTAATGCTAACCCAAATCTGGCTAAGGGAATTTGTGATTATCTTAAAGTTTCTTTGGGTGATGTTTTGGTAACCAAATTTAGTGAAGGCGAGATTCACGTCAAGATCAATGAAAACGTACGCGGTAAAGATGTGTTTGTGATTCAGCCGACTTGCCCTCCTTCTAATAATAGCCTTATGGAACTTCTCATTATGATTGATGCTTTTCGTCGCGCTTCGGCAAAGAGAATCAACGCAGTAATTCCTTATTTTGGTTATGCGCGACAGGATAGAAAGGACCAGCCGCGGGTACCCATAACTGCAAAGTTGGTAGCTAATCTTCTCACCACTGCCGGAGCAGACCGCATTATTACCATGGATTTACACGCGGGACAAATTCAGGGTTTTTTCGATATACCTATGGATCATCTTTTTGCGGTTGGTGTATTTATTGAATATTTCTCAAAGTGTAATCTTGCCAATCGGGTGGTAGTTTCTCCCGACGTAGGCGGTATTAAGATGGCCCGGGCATATGCCAAGAGATTAAATGCTGAATTGGCAATTATAGATAAGCGTCGAATTTCTCCAGAGAAGGCTGAGGCAGTCCATATTCTAGGTGAAGTAAAGGGAATGAACGCGATAATTGTCGATGACCTTATTGCTACGGGGGGTTCCTTAATTGAGGCTGTAGAGGCGTTAAAGAAGGAGGGTGCGGGTGAGGTTCGCGCAGCAATTAGTCACGGCGTCCTCTCAAATCAAGCAGTCGAGTTAATTAATAATTGTCGCAATCTGAAAGAACTGGTAATTACCGATAGCATACCCTTGCCTAAAGAAAAGGCAATTAAGAAGATTAAGGTTTTATCTATTGCGAGCCTATTTGGTGAGGCAATTAAACGTATACATCACGAAGAATCTGTCAGCTCCCTATTCGATTAAAATAAGCACCAAATTAGGGTTAAAATTTTAGTGTGCCATACTAGTTTTAGGTTTGCATGGCGAGATTACGCCTTATCGAACCAAGCGATTAAGGCAGGAAAGATATATTAAATTGGAATGAACTTATGCAAGAAGTAATCCTAGAAGGACAGTTGCGTCAAGAAAAAGGAAAGTCAAAGTCGAGGTCATTAAGGCGCCAAGGTTTTATTCCAGCCGTGGTTTACTCAGCGGGCAAAGATTCTCTGGCTATAAAATTGAGCCGACATGATTTTTTGCGTTTTATTCATCAATATCATCTAGAGAGTACGGTAATTAACCTAAAGATAAAAGGACAAAAATCTCGGCCGGTTTTGGTTAAAGAGGTGCAGTATGATCCAGTTAAAGAAGATATTATCCACTTAGATTTTCAAGAGATAAGCTTGACTTCGAAAATCAAAGTAAATGTAGGAATCGTATCTAAAGGAGAGCCAATTGGGGCAAAACAGGATAATGGCGTATTGAATCATATACTCTGGGAATTAGAGGTGGAGTGTTTGCCTACCCAGATACCCGAAGAAATCAAGGTAGATGTCTCTGGCCTAAAAATCGGTGATGTTATCCATGTGCGGGACCTATCCTTGTCCCCTGAGGTGAGGGTGATAAATGACCCGGAATCTTTAGTTTTTGCATTGGAGCACCCAATTAAAGAAGAAGAGGTATTAGCAGCTGCTCCTACTGCTGAAGGCGAAGAGCCGACTGAGCCCGAAGTAATTAAGGAGAAGAAGGAAGTTCCTGAAGAAGGAAAAGAAAAGGAAGCCAAGCCAGAAAAAGAAGAGAAAAAAGAAAAGAAAGAGAAAGAAGAGAAGGGGGGATGAGATTAATTGTTGGCTTGGGCAATCCGGGGGAAGCTTATAAGCATAATCGACACAATGTAGGCTTTCTCCTAATAGATAGATTAAGTAAGGACTGGCGGATTAAAATAAAGCGAGATTTAACCACTTGGTCTTACTGGGGTCGGGGAAGGGTTGAAAATAAGCAGGTGATTTTGGCACGCCCCAATTGTTTTATGAATCTCTCGGGGCACGTGGTTAAGCTCCTTTTGAGAAAATCTGGCCTGAATCCCCAAGAGGATATGTTAGTAGTTTTTGATGATTTAGATTTAGAATTGGGAAATCTGCGTATTAGGCCAAAGGGGAGCGCCGGAGGGCATAAGGGCGCTGGCTCAATCATTAAAACCCTGGGTAATTCTGACTTTGCCCGTTTGCGCATTGGTATAGGTAGGCCATCTCCCAAAAAAGAAATTGTAGATTATGTTCTGGGCAATTGGACGCAAAAAGAAAGAAAACAATTAATTGGAGATTTAGAGCGAGCTGCCGATTGCTGCAAGATTTGGGTTACTTCAGGTATAACTAAGGCGATGAATAAATTTAATTAGACGAGGGAATCAATGAAAACATACGAAGCATTATTTTTAATCGACGCTAATCTGGATGAGAATGCCAGCAATGCAATATTTGATCAGATCAAGGAGATAATTACTAAAAATGATGGTGATATTATCTCTTCGCGCATCTGGACAGATAAACAAAGCTTGACCTTTCCCATAAAAAAGAAGCAAGCAGCAAAATATTATTTAGTAAACTTCAAACTCAAGCCAGTTTTGATAGATAAGATAAGACAAGCCTATCGTTTAAATGAAAATATTCTCAGGGTATTAATTACCAGGGGCGTTGTGGTGGAGAAGGCGAAGGTTGTATTAAGTAAGAAGGAGTAGTAGAGATGGCCAATTATAATAAGGTGATTCTTATGGGTAATTTAACCCGCGATCCTGAGTTGCGCTATATACCTTCTGGTACAGCAGTGGTAAATTTGAGATTGGCAGTAAATCGGAGGTTTCGTGACCGTAGTGGTGAGCAAAGGGATGAGGTTTGTTTTGTTACAGTAGTGGCTTGGGATAAACAAGCCGAACTTTGCAACCAATATTTGCAGAAGGGCAGGCCGGTATTTGTTGAAGGCAGGCTTCAGTCACGTACATTTGAGGATTCCTCAGGTAATAAGCGAAATGTTATTGAGGTTCGTGCAGAGCGTATTCAATTTTTAGGAACTCGGGCTGCTCCTGCGGTGAGTACAAAAGATGTTAGTATTGATCAGGCAGGGATACCCGAATCCACTAGTGAAGATTCATGGTTAGGGGCAACCGAAACAGAGGGAGAGGTTAATGCGTCCGGCGAAGACAAAGTTTAAAAAACGAACAAAAAATTTCAGACAAATTTTAAAGAGACGATTCTGTCGCTTGTGTAAAGAGCAGGTCAGCTATATAGACTATAAGGATATAAAGAGATTGGAAAAATTTATCACTGACCGAGGTAAAATTGTCTCCAGGCGCTCTTCAGGAAATTGCGCATGTCACCAGAGGATGGTTGCGCGAGCAATTAAGCGGGCCAGGTCGGTTGCGCTATTACCTTATACCAGATAGAAATATGGAAGTAATTCTAATTCAGGATTTGGATAAATTCGGAAAGACAGGAAGTGTAATAAAGGTAAAGAGAGGCTTTGCCCGCAATTTTTTATTCCCTCGCAACCTGGCAATACCAGCGACGCCTAATAATATAAAAAAGATTGAGCAGGAGTCTAAACGGATAGTTAATCTGCAACAACGCCAGAAGGAAAAGGCAGAGAAAGTATCTATGCGTCTTGGCGGAATATCGGTAACTATCCCAGTTAGTACCCATGATGAAGATAAGTTATATGGGAGTATCGGTCCCGAAGACATTATTCAGGTTCTTAACCAAGATGGTGTTGTTGAGGTTGATGACGTTAAACAAGTGATTTTAGATGAGCCGATTAAGTCCACCGGTGTATACGATGTAACCGTAAAATTACATCCTGAGGTTTCTGCTAAGATGAAAGTCTGGGTAGTAAAAAAATAGAGCTGCACTATGGCAGATGTAACTAAAGAATTAATCCCCCCCCAAAATTTAGAAGCAGAAATGGCTGTTTTGGGTTCGATGATGCTGGATGAAAAGGCAATACCGACAGTCATCGAGTTACTCGACCAAAGTTTTTTTTATAAGGATAACCACCGTAAGATTTTCGAGGCAATTTGTAATCTCTTTAATACTAATAAAGCAGTTGATTTGGTGACTGTAAATGATGAATTGAAAAGAACAGGAGTTTTAGATTCAGTCGGGGGAGCTAGTTTTCTGACCGAGCTGGTGAATTCAGTTCCCTCTGCTGCTAATGTTATTCATTATGCCCATTTGGTAAGAGAAAAAAGTATTTTACGCTCACTGATTAATAATGCCAATTCTATTGTTTCCCTGGCTTATGAATATGAGCGAGATGCGGATGAGGCCTTAGATAGGGCCGAGACACTTATTTTTAATATTCGCGATAGCAAAAGGACAAGCAATATAGTTTCTCTGAAAGACGTTATTCAAACGAATATTGAAAATATTGACCAGGTTTATCAGAAAAAATCGCAGGTTAGCGGTATCCCTACTGGATTTATGGATTTAGATATTAAGACCGCTGGATTACACGCTTCAGATTTAATCGTAGTGGCTGGTCGGCCTTCTATGGGAAAGAGTGCTCTTGCTGTAGGTATTGCAGAATATGCGGGAGTTGTACAAAAGAGACCTTTGGCTTTTTTTAGCTTAGAGATGTCCAAGGAGCAGTTGGTCCAGAGAATGCTTTGTGCTCATGCGCGAGTTGATGCGCATAAGGTGAGGACCGGATATTTGACTCCTTCCGATTGGCCCAAGCTTACTGCCGCAGCAGGTAAACTTTCTGAGGCCCCAATATTTATCGATGATACACCGGCAATTTCAGTTTTGGAGTTACGCGCAAAGGCGCGTCGATTAAAAGCACATCACGATATCCAGCTTATTATTTTGGATTATTTGCAATTGATGCGTGGTAAGGAAAGAGCGGAAAACCGACAACAGGAGATTTCAGAAATTTCTCGTTCCCTGAAGGCTTTGGCGCGAGAGTTAAATGTATCTTTGGTTGCCATTAGCCAGTTATCCCGGGCAGTAGAAAGCCGTAGTGATCATCGGCCACAGCTTTCTGATTTGCGTGAATCCGGAGCCATTGAGCAGGATGCTGATTTGGTGCTTCTGCTTTTACGAGAGGAATATTATAATCCTACTCCTGGGAATCAAGGGGTAGCAGAACTTATCATTGCTAAACAGAGAAATGGGCCGGTAGGCACAATGAAACTGGTGTTCATTAAAGAATATGCCCGTTTCGAAAATTTTACTCAATCACAGAGATGATCATGATTATAATAATTAAAAAAAGGTTTTGGTTATTTTTTCTGACCGCGTTTATCCTCTTTTGTCCTACTTTATCTTCCCAGGCTCAGGAATCACAAACTATAACTGCCATAGAGATAGAAGGCAATCACTCAATTAGCCGGACTACCATACTTTCTAAGATGAAGAGTCGCGTGGGTTCAACTTATTCCGATAATATTATTAATGATGATTTAAAGCGAATTTATTTATTGGGCTATTTCAGCGATATCGATATTAAGACAGAAGATTATAATCAAGGAATTAAGATTATTATCAGTGTAGTGGAGCGAGCCTTAATAAAGAAGATCAATTTTAGTGGGTTTCGCCGCCTGCGTCTTAAGGAGGAAAAACTCAGGGAATTAGTTAAGACTAAGGAAGCACAATATTTGGATTACCCTACCTTAAATGAGGATTGTTTAACCTTAAGAACAATGTATGTCAAAAAGGGTTATTCTCAAAGCGAGGTTGAGTATGAGGTAGATATTGACCATCAGGCTAACCAGGCAGTTGTTGATTTCATTGCTAGTGAAGGCAAGCGCGTAAAAATTAAGCGGATAGATGTTGAGGGTAACGAGCATTTTCCTGACAAGAGAATTTTAAAGATCATCAAGACCAGGCGAGCTTGGCTTTTTGGAGCAGGAATTTTTAAGGATGATGTTTTCCAAGAGGATATGGCTCGTATTGAATCATTCTATCAGAAACATGGGTTTTCTGATATTAAGGTAGATTATACAGTTGAGGAGGATCCCTATCGCCCCTTCCTTTATATCAACATTGTGATTCAGGAAGGCAAGCAATATATTATTGGCATGATTAATCTTGTAGGTAATACGGTTATTGGGGAAGCAGAGATTCTTGCTGCTCTTGAGTTTTGTCGGTCGGGTGAAGTTTATTATGCTGATGGAATAGAGCAGGATAAGTTTATTATTCAGGGTTTGTATTTTGACCGCGGCTACATTATGGCTGATGTACGTACGGTGTCAGTTCTGGATTCCCAGACTGGCACAATCGATATTACTTATCATATAACCGAGAATGAGGTTATTTTTGTTGATAAGATTAAAATCAGGGGTAATATTAAGACCAAAGATATAGTTGTGCGTCGAGAATTAAGGCTCTATCCGGGAGATCAGTTTGATGGTGCAAAGCTTCGCCGTAGCAAAGAACGCCTAAGTAATCTAGGATTTTTTGAAGAAGTAAGTTATTCCACTGAACCAACCCAGGTTCCTAATCGGCAGGATCTGATTGTTGAGGTGAAAGAGGCAAAGACAGGAGCCTTTAGCTTTGGTGGCGGCTATTCGACAATTAATAATTTTGTTGGTTTTATTGAGATTGAACAGAGAAATTTTGACTGGAAGAACTTTCCTTATTTTACTGGGGATGGACAGAATTTAAAGTTGCATGCTGAGTTTGGGACAGTTAGCGAAAATCTGATTTTGAGTTTTACTGAACCCTGGCTATTCGATTATCCAATTTCCTTTGGCTTTGATATTTATCGGACATCCCACGATCGGGAAAGCGATGTTGGTTGGGCTTATGATGAGGAGAGGACAGGTGGCGATATCCGTTTGGGCAAGGAGATATCTGAGTATATCAAGGGTAATATAACTTATCGTTTTGAACGGATTGAAATTAGCAACATCGTTTTAAATGCCTCCAACGAACTTAAAAAGGAAGAAGGCAAGAATGACATATCTCGCATTGAGCTGGGCTTGGCATTTGATAGTCGCGATAGCGTCTTTGATCCAACCAAAGGCATTTTGCTTACAGGAAATTCTGATATTGCGGGTGGTGCTTTTGGTGGTGATAAGGACTTCTTTCAATTTAGGTTGCGCGGCTCAAAGTATTTTCCATTGTGGCGTAATTCGGTTTTAGAATTTAGAACCCGCTTAGGCATTGCCGATGCCTATGGAGATACTGACGATATCCCGATATATGAGCGCTTTTTTGCTGGCGGTGCTTATTCTATTCGTGGTTATGAGGAGAGAACAGTTGGTCCGATTGATGCATCTTCCGATGATCCCTTAGGAGGCAATTCCCTTTTGATTGGCAATGTCGAATACACCTATCCTATATTCGATTTTTTGCGTGTGGCTTGTTTTTATGATGTGGGGAATGTCTGGCGGAAGCTGAGTGACATTGGTAACGGCGGTTTTAAATCAGGAATTGGCTTTGGCTTACGTTTAAAAACACCGATTGGTCCAATCAGATTGGATTATGGCATTCCTTTGGATATACAGCCCGGTGAGGATAAGAAAAAATCAGGCAGGATTCATTTTAGCATGGGAGGCGGATTCTAAATGGGTTTTCCAAGAAAGGAGGAGCAATGAAAGCTAGAGGATTAGTAATTTTATCAGTAACCTTAGGTATGCTTTTTGCCAGTACTTTACTTTATGCTGAGGAAAAAATGGCTTATGTGGAACTACTTCAGGTTTTTGATGAATACAGCAAAACCAAAGAGTACGATAAGGTTTTGGAAAAGAAACAAGAGGATTATCAAAAGGCAAGAGAGGATAAGTTAGAAGGGGTTAAGAAGCTTCAAGAGAAGTTGAGTTTGTTAAGCGAGGAAGAAAGAGAATCGCGCAAGGGTGAACTGGAGAGCTTGATTACTCAGCTCCAGGAATTTGACCGGGACAAAACCCAGGACTTACGCAAACAAAGAGACGATAAGATTCAAGAGATATTTAAAGACATTAATAAGGTAATCAGCGATTATGCTAAGAAGAACGGAATAACACTTGTTTTTGATAAACGCGCCTTAGTATACCAGAGCGAAAAATTAGATATTACCAAGCAGATATTAGAGATGCTTAATAAGAAATAAACAAAGCCAGGTTTATCATGCAGATGACTGTAGAGGAGATAGCTGATTTTCTAAAAGGGGAAGTTGTTGGCGACGGTAAAGTAATGATTAAAGGTGTCTGCGGTATAAAGGAGGCTAAACCAGGAGATATCACCTTTTTGGCAAATTCTCGATACAATCACCTAGTTTCTCAAACTTGTGCTTCAGCGATTATCACTTCGCCAGAGATGGATTATAGCGCAAAGCCGCTTATCCGGGTGGGTAATCCATCATTGGCTTTTGCAAATATAGTGGATAAGTTTTATCCCCGGAGAGTAATTCATCCAGAAGGTATCCATCCGAGTGCAATTATCGCCAAAAGTGTAAAGCTTGGCAAAGACGTGGGGATCGGTGCTTATACCGTAGTGGAAGAGAATGTAGTTATCGGCGATGATACAAAAATTTATCCTGGTTGTTATATCGGTCGAGACACTCGCATAGGTAATCATACTTTAATCTATGCCAATGTTTCTATTCGCGAATCAATAACTGTGGGTAACCGCGTAGTAATTCAGAGCGGTAGCGTAATTGGCTCAGATGGTTTTGGATTTATTACTCAGGAGGGCAAGCATAAGCGCGTGCCGCAAATTGGAACAGTGGTAATTGAGGATGATGTTGAGATCGGGGCAAATGTTACAATTGACCGGGCGCGATTTAATAAAACGATTATTGCAAAAGGCACAAAGATAGATAATCTGGTACAGATTGCCCATAATGTAGTAATTGGTCAAAATTGTTTTATTATTGCTCAGGCAGGTATTTCCGGGAGTACAACCATTGGTAATAACACTGTTTTGGCGGGTCAGGCCGGACTGGTGGGGCATATCTCGGTGGGTGATAATGCGGTAGTTGCTGCGCAGGCCGGGGTGACTAAGTCTGTACCGGCAAATGTTATGGTTTCTGGCTATCCGGCAAGGCCCCATTCGATTGCTAAACGAATTAATGCTTGTATTCAGAATTTGCCTGGTCTTTATAAGACAGTTGCAGAAATAAAACAGGCAATTGGTGACAAGTTTTCGGTCAAGACAGAATCTAAGCAAAAGGCAAAAAAAGAATAGAAAGCCAATCAAATGGAGAAACAAAGGACGATAAAAAGAGAAGTAGAGTTGGAGGGAGTAGGGCTACATACAGCTAATCGTGCTAAAATTAAATTTAAGCCTGCTTCAGTAAATTCAGGTATAAATTTTCAGCGCGTTGACTTAGAAGCAAAGCCCTCGTTAAAGACGAGCTGGGATAATATTCTTGCTGAGTCGTTTACTATGCGCCGTACATCTTTGGGGAACGGACAGGTTCAGATACATACAGTAGAACATATTATGGCTGCTCTATCAGGGCTGGGTATAGATAATCTGATTATCGAGATTAACAATAGTGAAATTCCTGGTTTTGATGGCAGTACCAAGAATATAGTTGAGGCATTAAATAAGGCAGGCATTGAGGAACAAAATAGTCAGCGTAATTATTTTACCCTTCGCGAGCCGGTATATGTCCAGGAAGAGGACGCCAATATCATTGCCCTGCCTTCAAGGGAATTTAGAATCTCCTATACTTTGAATTATAAGAATCAGCCATTACTGAAAGCAGGATATTTTGATTATAAGCATAATCCCGATTCTTTTAATGATGAGATTGCTTCGGCGCGGACCTTCTGTCTGGAAGAGGAAGCAGATGACTTGCAAGGCAAGGGTCTTGGGCAGGGGGCAAGTTATGAAAATACCTTGGTAGTAGGTAAAAAGGGCGTGATTAAAAATAAACTACGCTTTGAGGATGAGTTTGTCCGTCATAAGATTCTCGATTTAATTGGCGATCTTTATCTTTTGGGTTGTCCGCTTAAGGCGCACATCATTGCTATAAAAAGCGGTCATTCGTTGAATCTAAAATTACTGAAAAAAATAAATCAGCAAAGGGAGAAATTATATATTTCCGGAGTCCACTTAAATTATCAACCAGTTATTGAAAATGAACCATTGGATGCAGAGGCAATCATGAGGATTCTGCCCCATCGACAACCCTTTCTTTTTGTGGATAGGATTACTCATCTTGAGAAAGGCAAACGGGCAAGAGGGATTAAGAATGTGACCATAAATGATTATTTTTTTAAGGGTCATTTTCCTGGTCGACCAGTCATGCCAGGGGTTTTAGTGATTGAGGCAATGGCACAGGTAGGTGGGGTAATGATGCTTTCTTCTGAAGAAAACCAAGGCAAGCTAGCCTTTTTTATGGCTGCCGATAATATAAAGTGGAGAAAACCAGTTTTACCCGGAGACCAACTCGTTCTAGATGTAGAGGTGGTTAAACTTAGGGCAAGGACTGGTCAAGTGCGTGGTTACGCAAAGGTTGATGATAAATTGGTTGCGGAAGCCGACTTAGTATTTGCTTTAGTAGATAAAATCAAATGAAAATCCATCCCACAGCGATAATCTCAGAAAAGGCAAACCTGAGCAAGGATGTTTGTGTAGGTCCTTATTCGGTTATTGGAGATGGCGCAACTATTGGAGAAGGAACATCTATTGGTGCACATTGTGTAATTGAGAATAGAACTACCATCGGTAAACGCTGTCAGGTATTTACCGGAGCTGTACTGGGCAGTATCCCCCAGGACCTTAAATATAAGTCCGAGGTTAGCTATTTGGAGATTGGCGATGAGAATATTATCCGAGAGTATGTTACTGTAAATCCAGGCACAGAGGTAAATAGTAAAACCATAATAGGCAACAATAATATGATCATGGCATATTCGCATATTGCCCATAATTGCGCAATTGGTAATGAATGTATTATTGCCAACTGTGGCACATTAGCCGGATATGTGAGCATAGAGGATAAAGCCATTGTTGGCGGCATGGTCGCGATTCATCAATTTAGCCGAGTGGGCAGCCTTTCAATAATTGGCGGGTGCTCTAAGGTAGTTTCTGACGTGCCTCCCTATTCAACCTGCGATGGACATCCGGCAAGGGTATATGGTCTCAATCTAGTTGGTTTAAAGCGTCAGGGCCTAAACAGTAAAACAATTAAACAAATTAGTCATGCCTTTAAAATATTATTTAATTCCGGCCTTAGTCTTCGCACTGCTCTTGAGAAGTTAAAGCAGATAGTATATACCTCCAGCGAAGTCTCTCACCTTATTGATTTTATCAAGAATTCCAAACGGGGAGTCTGTCGACATTGCTGATATGCCCAGGATAGGTTTAATTGCCGGCAATCGCAAATTTCCTATAATTCTTGCTTGTGAGGCAAAGAAGCGAGGTTATTCAATAGTCGCTATGGCCATAAAGGGAGAGACCAATGCGAGTTTGAGTAATCATGTGGAGAAAATCTATTGGCTGGGCCTAGGTGAATTTTCTAGAATTCTTAAGATATGTCAGAATGAAAAAATTATTGAAGTGGTGATGGCTGGGCAAATAAGCCCACACCAGTTATTTAGATCTCAGATAAGGAACAGCCCAGAATTAAATAGTCTTTTAGACTCTTTAAAAGATAAACGGGCAGATACAATTTTTGGGGCAGTGGCTAAGAGATTAGAAGAGAAAGGCATACGCATACTTGATTCTACATTCCTGCTGGGTGAATTCCTGCCGCAGAAAGGTGCTTTAACCAGAAGGCAACCGGATTTTTCTCAATGGGAGAATATCTACTTGGGCCTGGATATAGCCAAAGAGATTGCCAATTTAGATATTGGCCAGAGCGTTGCTATAAAGGATAAAGCGATAGTAGCTGTTGAGGCTCTGGAAGGAACTGATAATTTAATCAAGCGAGCCGGTAGGATTACCCGGCAGGGAACAATAATTATCAAGGTAAGCAAACCCAATCAAGATATGCGTTTTGATGTTCCGGTTATTGGCCTGAATACAATAAAAAATCTTGTCCGAATTCGGGCGGCGGGTTTGGCAATTGAGGCAGAAAAGACATTGTTCATTGACCGACAGCGAGCCATTAAATTATCCGATAAGCAGGGTTTATTTATAGTTGCTGTGTAAAAGGCCAATTTTTTAATATAAGTTTTTAATGATATATATAAATAAAAACTATAGAAAAAGGAGGTAAGCAATGAAAAAGACAGAGCTTAGGCAAAAAATAGACAGGTTATGGAAATTAAGCAAAAAAGATTTAGAAAAAATTTTAAAAGATTCCTCTGTTTTATTTAAAAGGGGAGAGAGTTACCTTAAAGAGGTATCTAAGAAGGGCGAGAAGAACTTAGAGGTAATGCTACTTAGTTTACAAAAAGAGAGACTGTGTTATGAATTGGGAAAATGCTTAGTAGGCCTTTCTAAAAATAAATGGGAGAGTAGCAAAAAGATAATAAATTTTTTAAATAAAATTAAGGATATCAACCGAAAGATAAAAAAATTAAAAACTCAGACCTAAGTTATTCCTCCATAATCATACCTATTTGGATTTTTCTTTCACAGAATTTACTTTAGCGGATAATTAATGAAACCTCTTTTACTAATAATTTTAACTTCACTTCCTATAATCAGTCTTTTACTTGGATTTTTTATCTTTTTGAAACCTTGCCTGGCAATAGAAATACAAAGGCGGTTTTATGCAAATATAAATTGGAAGATAGAACCTATTTCTATGCATAAAGAGATTCGCAATACCAGAATTATGGGGCTACTTTTGATTAACCTAGCTATATTGACAGTAGTCTACATTCTGATAAGGAAGTAATTATGTCAGAGTTTAAAAGAGTTATTGATGTGCTTGAGGCAGCAGTGAGAATAGAACGTAAAGGGGTGGAGTTTTATAATCAATTATACGCAGTAACAGAATCATCTCAGGCAAAAGACGTATTTTCTTTTCTTGCTGCAGAAGAGGAAAAGCACCTCGGGATATTCAGAGAGATGCTTGAGCAGGTCACTGATTACCAGCCCCGTTATGATTATCCGGGTGAATACGGGTTATTTATTCAAGGCATTGCAGTTAATCTTTTTGCGAGTATAGAAAAGGCCGAACAGCTTTTAACAGCAAAAAACATAAATCAGGTATTGGATATCGGCATTGAAATAGAAAAGCAGACCATCCAGTTCTATTCAGAGCTAATCGGGCAATTTGACTTAAAGCAGAAAAAAATCTTGCAGAAAGTAATCGATCAAGAAGAATCGCACCAGCAGAAATTAGTCTTCCTGAAGAGTAAGGTTAAATTCTAAGTAGTAATATCCCTCTTTACATCCCCTAAAAAAGCAGGTATAATCAATTTTTGATTTGGGATTGTTAGCCGGGGCAGTATTTGCGCCTGTAGCTCAATTGGATAGAGCGCTAGCCTTCGGAGCTAGGCGTTGCGGGTTCGAGTCCTGCCAGGCGCGTATAAACAATAGATGGAGGAAGAGAACCCCAAACGGAGATTTTTATAGATTCCCAGGGCCACTAGCTCAATCGGCAGAGCAGGACACTCTTAATGTCAAGGTTGAAGGTTCGATTCCTTCGTGGCCCATTAAATTGGAATTGTAATGAAGTCATACGAAATAATTAATCATACTGCAGATTTAGGGATAAAGGTTTATGGAAATAATTTAGAGGCACTTTTCTTTAATGCCGCGCGGGCAATGTTTGAGATTATAGTTGAGCCAGTAAAGAAAAGACAGTTCTTTCAGAAAGAAGAGCAGAGGAAGTTTTTATTAAATAAGCAAGGTAATAATTTAGAGGAGATTTTTGTTGCCTGGCTAAGCGAATTATTGTATCTGTTTACCTCTGAAGGCTTGATTATGGATAAGACAGATATACAAAGATTGGATGCAAATTGTATCCAAGCAGAAGTAAGCGGGCGGATCTTTAGCCCTGATTTCTATCGGATTAAGACCGAGATTAAGGCAGTTACCTATCATGAATTAGAGGTTAAGAATATACAGCACGGCTATGAGGCGCAGGTGATTTTTGATGTCTGATGTCTGGCAGGGTCCATTAGAAAAGATTGATAACTGGCGATGGCGAATTCCTAAGACTTATAAATCGGGAATGCGTGTGTCTGGACTTATTTATGCCGACGAGAAGTTGCTTAAAGATATTCGCCAGGATAAAGCCGCTGAGCAGGTAGCGAACGTTGCCTTCCTGCCCGGGATTGTCAAATATTCTCTGGCCATGCCAGATATTCATTGGGGATACGGTTTTCCGATTGGCGGAGTGGCAGCAACCGATGTTGAGCAGGCAGGGGTGGTTTCACCTGGCGGAGTTGGTTTTGATATAAATTGTGGTATCCGTCTATTAAAGACAAATTTCCAACATGATGAGATTAGGAATAAGATTAAGGATTTGGTTTATGTCCTCTTTTCAGATATTCCTTCTGGCGTAGGTTCTAAAGGCGACATCAGGGTTAGTCAAAGAGAAGAGCGTGAGATTTTGGTTAAGGGGGCAGGATGGGCAGTTAGTAGAGGATACGGTACACAAGAGGATTTGGAATGCACTGAAGAAAAGGGGGCAATGTCAGGGGCTGACCCTTTAGTTGTGTCAGAAAGAGCCTATGAAAGGGGAAAGGCGCAGTCTGGTACCCTTGGCTCTGGTAATCATTTCTTGGAGATACAGGTAATCGACCAGCTTTATGACCGCGATATATGCGATGAGTTGGAGTTAACCCTTGGTCAGATTACCGTGATGATTCATTCTGGCTCTCGCGGTTTTGGATATCAGGTTTGCGATGATTATGTGAAGAGCATGATTCGCTGCCTGTCCAAATATAATATAAATGTTCCTGACCGTCAACTTGCCTGTGCGCCAGTTGAGTCTAATGAGGGTAAACAATATTTAGCGGCGATGAAATGCGCGGCAAATTATGCCTGGGCAAACCGACAGTGCCTGATGCACTTAACCCGTAAGTCATTCGAGAGGGTTTTTAATAAATCCTGGGAAAGCATGGGAATGTATCTGATTTATGATGTTGCCCACAACATCGCCAAGATAGAAAAGTATAGTATTGATGGAAAAGAAAAGGCTCTTTGCGTTCATCGCAAAGGAGCAACCCGCGCCTTTGGTCCTGGGCATCCAGCCTTGCCTGATAGATATAAAAAGATAGGTCAGCCAGTAATCATTCCAGGTGATATGGGAAGGAATTCTTATTTACTCGCAGGCACACAAAAAGCAATGCAGGAAACATTTGGGAGTACTTGCCACGGTGCAGGCAGGGTGAAGTCACGCTCTGCTGCTTTAAGGACAATAAATGCAAGTAGGCTGATAAAGGAGCTGGAGGCAAAGAATATATTTGTCAAAGCCTCAGGAAGAGGTACAATTGTTGAGGAGGCACCAGAGGTTTATAAGGATGTAAATGAAGTAGTCGATGTGGTAGCTAAAGCAGGGATTGCCAGGCGGATTTGTCGGATGCGGCCATTAGGAGTAGTAAAGGGATAGGAGTAGCAAAATGTTAGATATCAAATTTATCAGAGAAAACCTCGATTTAGTAAACAAGTCCATTAAGCAACGGGGCCTTAAATTAGATTTGGAAGAGTTGCTTAGGCTTGATCAGCTCCGCAGGGATACTCTGGTTGCATTGGAAGATTTCCGTCGGGAAAAGAATGTTGCCAATGATGAGATATCCCGACTCTTGAAAGAAAAAAAAGATGCCAAGAAAAAAATCCAGACAATGAAGTCAACCTCTCTGAAGATAGACGAATTGGAAGGTAAGCTCAAGGATTGTCAGGGTAAAATGAATCAGCTGCTGTTACTTATTCCCAATATTCCACATTCCTCCGTACCTATAGGCAATGCCTCAGCCAATAAGGTTGTACGCTCCTGGGGAGAGTTACGCAAATTCGATTTTCCAGGTTTAGCCCATACAGATTTGGCCAGTGCACTGGATATAATTGATTTTTCGCGGGCAGCAAAGATTACCGGCTCTAATTTTGCGCTGTATAAAGGCTGGGGGGCGAGGCTGGAGCGCGCCCTGATAAATTTTATGCTTGATTTGCATACTCAAAAGCATGGCTATACTGAGATATTCCCTCCTTTTTTAGTCAATCGACGCGCAATGACAGGAACTGGCCAGCTTCCTAAATTGGAAGAGGATATGTACCGACTAAAAGACGAGGATTATTTTTTAGTCCCCACTGCAGAAGTGCCTCTGACTAATATTTTTGCTGGCGAGATTCTTCAAGAAGAGGATTTACCCGTATATTATACTGCCTATACTGCTTGTTTTCGTCGGGAGGCAGGTTCATACGGAAAAGAAACAAAAGGCTTAGTGCGCGTGCATCAGTTTGATAAGGTAGAACTGGTTAAATTTGTAAAGCCCCAAGATTCCTACACTGAATTAGAAGGGTTAGTTGCCAACGCCGAGAAAGTTTTACAATTATTGGACCTGCCTTATCGGGTGGTAGCATTGTCTAGCGAAGACTTAAGCTTCGCTGCCTCCAAGTGCTATGATTTAGAGGCTTATGCTCCGGTGATGGATACATGGCTTGAAGTATCCAGCTGCAGCAATTTTGAGAGCTTTCAGGTACGCCGGGCTAATATAAGATATCGCAGCAAGGATAGAAAAGTAGATTATCCCCATACCCTTAATGGCTCAGGGGTTGCTTTAGCCCGTACAATGATTTGTATTCTTGAGAATTACCAACAGAAAGACGGATCAATAATTATCCCTGAGGTTTTGCGACCCTATCTGAATGGAGAATCTACAATCACTAAACCCGAATAGGTCAAGAAAGGCCTTAGTTGTTCTTAAGTCTATCATTGTTATATTTCTCCTGCCTTGGGTATATTCCTTTACTTGTGCCTTTATCAGCGAATCTAAATTAATTGAAACAAACCTGTTTAATCAGTTTAATCGAGGGATAATTACTTTTCTGGTTATTTATCTTTTTATTTATGCACCGGGCAGGGTTTATCAAAAGGGACAGAAAATAACTGAGGCGACCTTCCGTTTTATATCACCCCTGGTGAAAATTGCCCCCTTTATTTTACCAATATATAGCATCTTACTATTCTTGCTTTATTTCTTAATCTTTCGTTTTATCAAATCACCATTATCCATACATGTGTTTATGTTTTTTATTGGTTTCAGTTTTATGTTTCATTTAACCTTTACTGCGCGCACCCTGCATTCACGCAAAGATGATTTCTTGATGATAAATTACCTTTTTGCCTTCAGCATCATTTATATTATTAATCTTTCTCTACTTGCTTTGGGGTTTAGTGTTCTATTTCAGCCTTTCTCATGGATAAGTTTCTCTAAGTCTTCCTTCCAAATTGCTAAGGGTATATTCTCGAACGCATTCAATCAACTTTTCTTATAATTGACAACAGAATACAATGATGATATTATTTGAACCTGGAGAGGTTCGGGAGTGGTTTAACCGGCCTGTCTTGAAAACAGGTGTCCACTTTGTGGACCGCGAGTTCGAATCTCGCCCTCTCCGCCATAGATTTTTAAAAATAGAAGAGTATACACGGAGATAGTGACCCCGCACCAAAAAAAGGGAAGGATGCCAGAGTGGTTGAATGGGGCGGTCTCGAAAATCGTTATCCCGTAAGGGATCGCAGGTTCGAATCCTGCTCCTTCCGCCAGAAATGTCTCTTGGGGCGGGGTGAATTCATCTTCTTTTACCAGCAATATTAAGGAAGTGGTGATGACCCTAAAGGAAATTATTGGGAAATGCAATAGGTTAGGCGTCTATGATACGCGCTGTTTTACCGATGAGTATATTGAACTTGTTTTTTACAATAAAGAAATAGATGAGTGGAATAGGGTATTTGCTGAAATTTTAGGCCCTGCGATAAAGCCTCCCGGGATAAAACCTACCCAGGATGATCTGCGTTTGACAGAAAGCTACGGTGGGATTTGGGGTAATCAGACGTTATTCAAGAAAGACTTTGATAATGCTACGGTAATATCAATGTTTTGGCCATGGCAGGATAACGTCCATATTACACTGAAGACAGCGCTTGTAAAAAAATAGTTTATCTATTTCTTCAAACGCGGCTCTCGTCTAGCTCAATT
The DNA here is from genome assembly GCA_050122705.1 of Candidatus Omnitrophota bacterium. Classification (GTDB taxonomy): domain Bacteria; phylum Omnitrophota; class Gorgyraeia; order Gygaellales; family JAHJCI01; genus JASFIK01. The sequence goes on from JASFIK010000002.1 coordinate 22,188, forward strand.
TTATATGTATTCAGGTATAAGCAAGGCTAAAAAACAGACACTACGAATAAAGATGCAGAGGTTGGGAATTAGTGAGTCAGATCTTGAGGAGAAATTTATCCGCTCAAGTGGAAGGGGTGGTCAGAAGGTAAACAAGACCTCCACGTGTGTTTATTTAAAACACCGGCCAACTGGCATAGAGGTGAAATGTCAGCAGGAACGTTCACAGGTACTGAATAGATTTCTGGCAAGGCAGATTCTTACTAATAAAATCGAGACCCTTATATTGGGAAGATTGTCAGAGGAGAGAAGGCAGATAGAAAAAATAAGAAGACAAAAGCATAAGCGCTCTAAGCGAGCTAAAGATAAAATACGCAAAGCCAAAAAAACTAGGTCAGAGAAAAAAAAGAGGCGTGCTTATCGTCCACAGGCAGATGAATTAAGCTACTGAAATTTAAGTACTTGTAATTAAAGTGCTTCCATAATAAATCCCACCTTAATATTTGAGCTCTCTTTTCTTAACTATAATCCAGTTGATTTTTGTGTTATCTTTTGGTATAAAGGAGTATATAGAATATCCAAGGAGAGGTGCGAGAGTGGTTTAACCGGTACGCTTGGAGAGCGTATGACTCGTAAGGGTCCGTGGGTTCGAATCCCACCCTCTCCGTAAACTATACCGACGATTTATGAATGACTATTATTTTGATGCAGTTATCTTTGATTTAGACGGCGTTATTACCAAGACCGCTCTTATTCATGCCAAAGCCTGGAAATTGGTTTTTGATGAATATTTACAGATGAGGGAGAAACGTAATAATGAGTCATTCCGTGAATTTACCCATGAATCGGATTATCTTACCTATGTTGACGGCAAACCCAGATATGATGGCGTAAAGAGCTTCCTTGAATCAAGAGGAATTAAGATTCCATTTGGTCAGCCTAATGATCCACCAGAGAAAGAGACTATATGCGGAATCGGAAACAGGAAGAATTCAAAATTCTTGGAGATTATTAAAACAGAAGGCGTACAGGTTTATCCTTCAACCATTGAATTTATAAAGGAGCTCAGGCAATCTGGGATCCGGACTGGCATTATATCATCATCAAAAAATTGTCAGTATATTCTCCAAGCACTTGGTATTGAGAACTTATTCCAGACAAGGGTTGATGGTCAGGTGTCTGTCCAGCAGAAGATTAAAGGCAAACCAGCACCTGACATCTTTCTTGCTGCAGCAGGTAATTTAGGAGCAATTCCTGCAAGGACCGTTATTGTAGAGGATGCTATCTCTGGGGCGCAGGCAGGCAGGGATGGCGGCTTTGGTTTAGTGATTGGTTTAGCCAGGCAAGATAATGAATCTGCGCTTGTTGAAAACGGCGCTGATGTTGCTATGAAAGATATATCGGCAATAAATTTCGATTGGGTCAAGCAGTGGTTCAAAAAAAGACCAGTGTCTTTATTTGAGTTTTGGGATAAGAACGCAGAGATTCAAAATGTCTGTGCTCCAACAAAATCAAAGGAATCCAGATTAGTGGTCAATCCTTACTATTCCCGTAGCGGTAAATCAGTTTTTTTCAGTGAAAAAAAACCTGTTTTTTTTCTTGATTATGATGGCACATTGACTCCGATAGTTGAACGTCCTGAGCTAGCGATTTTATCAGAAGATATGAGGAATGCTGTCCAGCTCCTATCTCAAAGTTTTACTACTGCAATTATTAGCGGAAGGATGAGAGAGGATGTAGAAAAACTTGTAGGCATTAAAGGAATCTTATATGCCGGTAGTCACGGTTTTGATATTTTAGGGAAGGGGGTTTCCCTAGTTGAGCCACGCGCCAATCAGGCAATATCTCTCATTACCAAAATAACAAAACAGATATCAAAGAAATTAGCGGGCATTCCAGGACTATTGATTGAAGAAAAAAAATTCAGTGTAGCTGTGCATTATCGCTTGGTTAAAGAACAACAGATATCAAAGATTAGAGATTGTGTTGGGCAGGTTATTGGAAATAATCACTCTCTGCGTTTGATGAGTGGGAAAAAGGTTTTTGAGATTCTTCCTAACATTGATTGGGATAAAGGTAGAGCGGTGAGGTGGGTCATGCAGGCGCTAGGGCTTTCCTGGTCTGATGTATCTGTGGTGTATATAGGTGATGATACGACAGACGAGGATGCCTTTAGGGTAGTGCGGACGAGGGGAACAGGAATTCTGGTTTCCGCTGAACCAAAAGAATCTGCTGCGGATTTTCAACTTTCCTCAACTGAGCAGGTAAAGAGATTATTTGATGAGATTATTTCACCCACTGTAAAAAAATAAAAAAGATGAGCGATTTATCTTCTTGGAGACTTACTTACGATCAATTTAAACCAAAGCAAGAGGGCTTAAGGGAGGCCTTGTGTACGCTGGGCAATGGTTATTTTGCCACTCGGGGAGCTATTCCTGAGGCGCTTGCTTCAAAAATACACTATCCAGGCACTTATATCGCTGGTGTCTACAATCAATTATCAACACATATTGCAGGTAGGACAGTGGTTAATGAAGATATGGTAAATTGTCCAAACTGGATATTTTTAACTTTTAAAATCGGCAACGGCGAATGGTTTTATCCGGCTAGGCACTGGATTCTTTCTTATCAGCAAGAACTTGATATGCAAAAAGGAACTCTTTCTAGAAAAATCCTTTTTGAGAACAAAAAAGGCCAGAGGACCTTGATTGAGGCCAGCAGGATTATAAGCATGGCAAATCCTCATTTTGGGGCGATGAAATACGTAATCAAGCCCCAAAATTATAGTGATTGGATTAGAGTAAGGACAATGCTAGACGGTTCGGTAGTTAATGCTGGTGTTGTGCGGTATAGTCAGTTGAATTCTAAACATTGGAAGTCGCACTCTTTAGGTAGCTTCAGCCACAACGGCATATTCCTAACTATGAAGACGAGTAATTCTAACATTGAAGTTGCTGAGGCAGCAAAGTTGCGTGTTTTTGTTGGGCAAGCGGAAGTAAGACCAAAGATAAAATGCCTGAGTGAAAAAAAAGAAAGAATCGGACAGGAAATCAGAATCTTCATTACTAAGAAACAATTTTGCAAGATAGAGAAGGTAGTTTCAATCTATACCTCCAAGGATGAAGGTATTCATAATCCGACTAAAGCGGCTGCCGAATCATTACAAAACGCACGTAGTTTTAAAAATCTTCTAGTAACGCATAAAAAAGCTTGGGATAAACTGTGGAAAATGTTTGATATCCAAATCAAGGGTGATGAGTTTTCTCAAAGGGTATTAAGGCTTCACATATTCCATCTCCTTCAGACTGTCTCGATGTACAACCTTAAGATTGACGCTGGTCTTCCTGCCAGAGGCTTGCACGGCGAGGCATATCGCGGACATATCTTTTGGGATCAAATCTTTGCAATTCCCTTTTATGACCTCCATATCCCAGAGATTTCTCAGGCATTACTTTTATACCGATATAGGCGACTTGAAAAGGCTAAAGAAAGTGCTAAAAAATCAGGCTATCACGGAGCAATGTTTCCTTGGCAGAGTGGTAACTCTGGCAAGGAAGAAACGCAGATTATCCATCTAAATCCGGTATCTGGGACGTGGGGTCCTGACTATAGCCATCTTCAAAGGCACGTTTCATTTGCCATCGCATATAATGCGTGGCAGCATTACAAAAAGACAAATGATTTAGATTTCTTATTACGCTACGGAGCTGAGATGATATTATCTATTGCTCAGTTTGCAGCGAGTTTGGTAAAGTACGATACTAATGACGGGAGATATCACACTGATGGCCTTGTTGGTCCCGATGAATTCCACGAATGTAATTCCGGATTTGAACACCCGGGTTTAAGAGATAATGCGTATTCAAACCTAATGATTGTTGCTACGATTATAATGGCCAAAGAGATTCTTTCTATGTTGTCTAAAGGTGATAAGAACAGAATTATAAAAAAAATTGGTCTGCAAGAAAAAGATTTTAGGCTCTGGGATAATATTACAGAGAAAATGAATATTGTAATTAACAGGGATGGGATTGTTAGCCAATTCGATGGATACTTTGCACTGAAGGAATTGGATTGGCACAGATACATATCCAAATACGGCAACATTCAGCGCTTGGATAGGATTCTAAAAGCAGAAGGAGAATCTCCGGATGATTACAAGGTTTCTAAGCAGGCCGATGCATTAATGTTTTTCTATCTTTTTGAATTGTCGCAAGTAGAAGATATCTTCAAAAATTTGGGATATCGATTTGATGTAAACACATTAAGGAATAATTTTGATTATTATGTTATAAGAACTTCTCATGGTTCAACCTTAAGTAAGGTTGTCCATTGCTTTTTAGCCCAAATACTCGGTGGGCCCAAAGAGTCTTGGGGATGGTTTCAACAGGTATTAGAGTCTGACCTCTATGATACTCAAGGCGCAACAACCCCTGAAGGTATTCATACTGGAGTTATGGCTGGTTCAATCGACATTGTGATAAGAGGTTTTCTGGGCATTGATACTCAGGAGGATATAATCAGGATTAAACCCGATCTTCCCGGACATTGGCAGAGAGTTAAACTCAAGTTCCGTCATAGGGAAAGATGGATATCTTTATCTGTAACCAAGTCTAGAATGAATATCCTTATTCAGGGTCCCAAGAGAAAGTCAGCTAAGGTTCCTGTGGTAATTAATAATAAACTGCATAATCTTTTTTTAGAAAAGACAGTTAGCATCCCATTAAAGTAGAAGTGATGACAACTATTACTCCCAGACAAGCAAAGCGCATTGATTTAAAAGCAGCCCAACAACTCGGCATATCTACTTTAGTGATGATGGAGAATGCCGGTATAAGAATTGCCGATTTTGTCTTAGAGATTTTTAAAAAAAAGTCAAATAAAGATATAGCTGTATTTTGTGGTAAGGGCAACAATGCCGGAGATGGCCTAGTAGTTAGCCGTCAACTACTCTGCCAAGGGATAGATGTAGATACATTCTTAATCAAAGCGGGGGGTTCTTTATCCCCTGTGGCAGGAGAAAATTTAAAGATTCTTAAAAGATTAACCAAGAAAATTCGGCAGATTAAGACTAAAAAAGACTTGGAAGCAATTAATCTTTCTTCCTATAGTATATTGATTGATGCTATCTTTGGCATTGGTTTAAAAGGCAGAGTAGAGGGAATAATTAAAGAGGTTATTCAGCGGATGAACTCTTCTAAAAGGACTATTGTCTCTATTGATATTCCTTCGGGTTTAGATGCTAACAGAGGCAGCGTTTTAGGTATAGCAATTAAAGCAAACTATACCCTAACACTTATTGCTCCCAAAAGAGGGCTTCTAATTAATCAAGGCCCCCGATTTACCGGTAAGCTTATCGTAAAACATATAGGGTTTCCCTGGTAAAGATAAAGATTAAACATGTTTGTTGAAACTAAGTCACGTTGGAGGCCCATCCTATGTATACCTCTAGTTATCCTTGTCGGATTGATTACATTCTCCACAATAAAGACATTAATTGAGGGTGAGAAAGGCAGAATCAAGAGAATTATCTATGCAGCTAAGTCAGCAACCGAAAGGGAGGATCTCTTTAAATGCATCTCATTTATCTCAAATGAGTATAATGATGAATATGGTAATAATCGCCGCAGCCTAATGGTAATAGCCCAAAATATTTTTCAGACTTATGATAATATCATCATTGGCATCAGAGAATTAAACATTTCTTTAGATACTGATTCGGCAACGGCAGAGGTAGAGGCTACAGGTGTGGCGAGAAATGTAGAAAGAGAAGAAACCAATATTTTTGAAACGGAAACCATAAAATTTATGATTTTTTTTCAAAAGGAAGAAAGCAAATGGAAGGTGGTTAAATTAGAATTCTTGGAGTCAGGCAAAATTCTTCTGCCGGGAATTTTATAAGAGAGGAGAGAATTAATGGTCAGCTTAGAAGATTTAAGAAGATTAGATATCCGCATAGTCAGAGTCTTAGAGATAAAAGATCATCCCAATGCAGACAAGTTATATATTCTAAAGATTGATACAGGAGAAAAACAGAAACAGATAGTTGCCGGGGTTAAAAATTTCTATAAAAAGGAAGATTTAGTTGACAAGCAGATTGTTATTGTTAATAATCTAGAACCGGCAGTTATAAGAGGCGAATCTTCTGAGGGAATGCTTTTAGCTGCTCAGGATACGCAGACAATATCGATATTAATTCCTGATCGGCCGATTAAGGATGGCTCTGGGGTAAGGTGAACAATAATCGCTTGGCTATTTCAACTACCTGGAACTATAGTTTACATTCTAATGTAGAATCAATACTCTCTGAGATAAAGAGCGTTGGGTTAGATCATATTGAAATAGGTTATAATTTCACTGTTCAAAGGTTAAAAGAACTCAAATCATTATTGAGGGTTATGGAGATTGAGGTGGTTAGTGTACATAATTTTTGTCCTTTGCCTTCAAGGGGCGGATTAAACCGATTTGCTACTGATTATTATCGTCTTTCTTCATTAGACAGTAAAGAGCGCAAGCGAGCAGTTGACTATACAAAAAAAACTATTGATACAGCTTGTTTGGTTTCCTCTCGGGTTGTGATTATTCACGCTGGGACAGTTGAAATTAAAGGAGATTATACCAGGGCGCTGTTTCAACTATATAATCAAGGAAAGTCTAATTCACAAGCATATCAGGAGGTTAAAGAAAAGATTTTAGCTATTCGCAAAGATAAAAGAAAGCGCTATTTAGATTCAGTGGTAAAGAGCCTACAAGAGATAATTGCCTATGCCTATTCAGCAGGCATTAAGATTGGCCTTGAGACACGCTATTATCCTCAGGAGATTCCCAATATTGAGGAAGTAGAATATCTTTTGAGTCTTTTTAAGGACAAGGGTTTACTCTATTGGCATGATGTTGGACATGCTGAGGTTAATCAAAGGCTGGGCATTACCACTCATTATGATTATTTGAATAGGTTTGCTGATTATATGGTTGGAATTCATCTTCACGATCTTAGAGGAATAGATGACCATATGGCGCCATTCAGCGGAGACTTTAATTGGCCCTTGATAGCTACTTATATGCGGGAGCATATGATTAGGGTAATTGAAGCCCATCAACCAGCAACTCCTCAACAG
>JASFIK010000003.1:0-27597 GCA_050122705.1 Candidatus Omnitrophota bacterium
GTAATATATGGACACTCTTTGTCTAAGCTGAACCAGGTCTTCTGAATCCAGCTTATCCTTTAATTCAGGCTGCCCGAGAAGTACAATCTGAATTAATTTTTCTTTTTCGGTTTCTAAATTAGAGAGCATTCTCACTTCTTCTAATGTCTTAAGGTTTAAATTCTGGGCTTCATCAATAACCAGGATAACATTAAAATTAAGCGATAACTGCTCAATCAGATAAGCGTTGAGGCAGGCAAGCAGTTTAGTCTTAGACCAGTTGTAATTAAACTCAACATCTAATTCTTCAAGAATGGCACAGATTAACTGCTTGGGAGTAAGATGGGTATTGGTAATCAAAGCTAATTTTGTGCCGCTTTCTAATTTGTTAAGTAATGTACGGCAAACCGTGGTTTTGCCTGAACCAATCTCTCCGGTGATTACGGCAAAGCCCCTTCTCTCATTAATCGTATAAAGCAGGCTGCTTAAGGCCTCAGTATGTTTTTCGCTGGGAAAGAAAAACTTCGAGTCAGGGTTCAGATTAAACGGTTTTTCCTTTAGGTGGTAAAAGTTTTCGTACATTAATAAATTAGCTTAATGGTCGTGAAGGTAGAAAGTATCAATAAAAGCACAATAAAGGTCAATAAAAGCAATATTGCTCTGCGATGCGCCTTTCTTTTCTTTATATCCTGTTCAGTGGTTATCTTGGATATAGAACCAAGAACGGGGAGATTAAACATATTCTTTAAATCATCGGTTCTTTTAAAGGAACGATCAGTATATTCAGCCACATATGTAGAACCAAACCCGACTATCCCTCCAATTACCAAGCCCAGAAAATTAAACTTGAGTTTATTCGGGCTCTTGGGTTTAAGGGGAAGCCTGGCAGGTTCAATAATCTTAAACTTGGTCTTGTTTTCTGAACTCTCTAATTGCTTAGTAATTGTGGCGGTCTCAAGCCTTTGTAAAAGCATGGCGTAAATCTGCTCATTGACTTGTCGATTGCGGGTAAGGCGTGCTAATTCCTCCTCTTGTTTGGGAATAGATTCAGCAATACTGATATAGTCCTTGTAATCCTCATCGCCCATAATTTTGGCAGCATCCTCAACTTCCTGGTTCCGCTTTTCCTTAAGTGATTCAATGTGGCGACGCAGGCCAATTATACGCGGATGATCTTCAGTGCAGTCAACAAGAGCGACTGCTAATTCTGCCTCTAATTTAGCAAGTTGTTCATTTATTAGGGTTGCTACCGGCATTTTTAGGCCATAGGTTTCCTTAAATTTACGCAGGGCTTGTTCAGATTCTTCGAGCTTAACCTGATATGACTGTAATTGTTCTTCGATAAATGTAATTGCTGAGTCTGCTTCCTGGCTTTGTACCAAGAGATTCTTTCTAATCAGGATATCGCAAAGGGTATTTACCACCTCCTGTGTAGTATGAGGGTCTTTATCCTCGTAAGAGATTACAATCACATCCTTTCCAGTCATAGTTAATGAGATTTGCTTGCGGATACCGAGGATTAATTCTTCCAGTTCTAATGGATTGCTTACCTCTTTGTTTAAATTTAATTCCTCAACTAATTGTAATAGCCTGGGCCAGGAAAGAATCTCTTCTCTTAACCTATGCAGCCTTTGTCCTACGCTGCTTGAAACAGCCAGATTACGCAATAGGGGATTTACCATCTTCTCTTCCTCAACCAGGATGGTTGCCTTTGCCTCATAGGTCTTGGGCATGATAAAGCTTGCCACAATCGATAAAACCAGGACGCAAATCAAAGGGATAAGAAAAACCCACCTGCGCTTAAATAGGATTTGGATATATTCCTGCCAGTCAACCTGTGGTTTTGGTATCATAAAATTAACCTCCTGTGTTTAGATAGCGGTTTTAAGGAACTGATTATTAAAAAACCTATTTTGCTTATAGACCGTTGTCGCCTGAACCCCAGTCATAATTCATCATTAAATCAGCAGCGCGTGCTCTACTAAATGGAGACAGAAGATTTGACAGGGCGCGATTTATCTCTGATGGCACTGTTGAAGGTACAACTACAATGTCATTAGAAACCAGGTTAACATTGTCTTTGGTAATTCCTTTATACAGGATTTTATATAGGTCTATTTTCTTATATTCTGGTTTTTCAGTGTCTGATTTAACAACGTAAATTCTTCTTAAAGCAGCTTCGCGCGTAGGTAAACCTGCCTGTACAATTGCATCGTACAAAGAAATGGTATCTCCCTTCATCGGGTATTTGCCTGGCCTGTGAACCTCGCCTAATATATATACGTTTTTACTACGGTATTCAGCAATAGCTATACTGACCAAAGGAACCTTAACAAACCTTTCTAGTACCTTTTCTATTTCTGCCTTAAGCTCTTCCTTGGTTAATCCCTCTGCCTGAATATCTCCGGCATAGGAATACTGAACTTTTCCATCAGGACCAACCACAAACGGACCGCTGAACTCAGGCTGATTCTGTACAATTATCTCTAGCACATCATCCTTGCCCAGGGTATAAAGCACCCCTTCCTGAGTAGTTGCTTCTTGAGCATTAGCAGTAACTAAGCCAAAAAGCAGGCAGATTATTGCCAGACTTACAAATATAAAAGATTTTTTGTAAAACATCCTTCTCCCTCCTTTTAGTAAATAGAATCGTGGAATTTTCTCAATTCCTGCAAATCATCTTCAGTAAATACGCGCCAACCTCTCCAGTCGCGCTTTACTTGATTAATTTTTCCGGATTTCTCCCATCGCATAATAGTCCGAGGCACAACCCCAACTGCCTCAGCTGCTTCGGTTATGGTCATCCGATTGTTATTTGGCCCTTTATCCATTTATCCCTCACTCCTTATTTTAGTTTAAAACAACTATGACCTAATATGACATACTATGATAAGCATTTTACATGCCAAGAATAAAAATAGGGCAATTTTAAGCGAAATTAGCCCTATAAGACTTAAAAATAAACAAAATACTCTTATTTTGGAAAGATTTAAGCTTGAAAGGAACGAAAATGTAAGGATTTAAGATAGATTATTTGAATTGTTGTTGCTGTGAGTAAACAGTGTGTAGATTATTATGCACAAAATATGAACATAAGAAGGGATTTTTCTGCCCCTAAGGGGCACCTCCCTTTTAGGGAGGAGTCCCTTTTAGCCCCGCGCCATTTTTAGGGACAGACTCTTGAAATGCTTGATTTGTTCTCTGGACCGGTAGGTTAATTGTAAAAGTGCTGCCTTTACCTTCTTGGCTTTGTACTTGAATCTGACCGCCGTGTGCTTCCACAATTGCCTTGCTTTGAAACAAACCAATACCTAAGCCTTGATGCTTGTTGCTTTGGAATGGCTTAAATAAGCGTTGCTGGATAAAGTCATTTGACATTCCACTGCCAGTATCCCTTACCATTATCTGCACATAGTTGCCATTTGATAAGCCAATGCCTTCTTGATAGCTTGTTTTAACCGTGAGGGTGCCGCCCTTAGGCATTGAGTCAACAGCATTGAAAATAATGTTCTGGATAGCCTTTTTAAAGCTTCCAGCATCAATGTTTAGTTGAGGCACATATTCAAATAGCCTTAATAATCTAATTGTAGGCATATCATCTATCCTTAATCTGGTAATTGCCTCTTCAATCACCACATTTATGTTGGTTGGCGTGGGGATGAGTTCTAATTTATTGGGCAGAGTGGAAAGTTTCTCCATCAGGCAATTCATTTTATTAATTGTCCCTGATATAGTAGACAGGGAATCTTTGCGTGTCTTTGGATTATCAAAATCAGTGGCAGCATTCTGTATTACTGAAGAGAGGGTTGAGATGAAGCTCTTTAGGTCTTGAATTAAGAATGAGGATAATTTGCTGACTTGCTGCATTTCCTGAGACACTGCTAAATCACTGGTTAATCTGGAACTTAGAATAACAATAGCAACCTGGCGGCTGATTATCTTAATTAATTGCCTATCCTCATCAACAAATGCCCGCCTATTTGATTTCTTTCCTGCAGCCAAAAGCCCCAACAATTTATGCTTTCCGTAAAGGGATACAAGCATTTGGGCATTTAGCCCTTGCAAGAATGGTTTATTTTCCTCAAATAGGCGGGGAACTACTCGTGAGAGTTCAGTAACCAGGATGGGTTCGCCATATCTAAACAGCCACTGCATCAACTCAGTATCAAGATTATCTAATACTAATTCTACTGAATCTACCTGCAGCCCTTGTTTAATTATTCTTTTTATCTCTGTGATTAGTTCTTCCTCTGTTATTACAGTGCCTAATTTCTCATTTAGGTCTGTCCACTCCCTAAGATAACCGTGCTTATCCTTGCGCGATTTTTGTTGGTGAGATGTTTTTGGTCTCTTCTTTGAGTAAATCAAAAGGGTAGTTAACAGAAATACAACCAAAAGGTGGATTACTGGAAAGGGAAAGAATGTTGTTAGGTTAAGCTCCATTGCTTTGTGGGTTTAAAATAAAAAGCCTACTCTCGAAAGAATAGGCTTGTTTAATCGCGTAACTTCGGCAGCCCAGCCACCCAGCCCTAATTTTGAAAAAATTAGTGCTGGGTCTTAAGCTTTGCGCCCTACCCTTTCGAGTAGTTTGCCTTTTTCGGTTATCTTAATCTGTCAAAAATCGATTTCTTTTACAGTAAAATCTTTTAGATTACTTCTATATAAAATATAACATATAACTTTAGATTTGTCAATGTAGAATTGAATATTACTCAGAAAGAGATTGATTTCATATCTTCTTACATTCCAATATGTTATGATTCTGAATAAAATTATTATAAATAACTCTCCCCATTTGATAAGCAAAAATCATCATATTGAAGTTGAATATTTTTCATAAAAGACTTGACAAAAGTAGAATTTTGTGTTATTTTTTTAGTAGTTTTTAAAAGAATTTATGATTAACCAGGAGAGGAAATGAAAGTTGAGAAAAACATCGGTAAGAAAATCAGGCAGTTAAGGGGAAGTATGACCCAAGAGGAACTTGCCCGGCGCCTGGGTGTTGATAAGGCTATTGTCAGTAAAATCGAAACCGGCAAAATGTATGGGAGCTTTGATTGTCATAGGAAATTAGCCGAGGTTTTTGGATTGAAATTATCTGAGCTTTATGCTTACTTTGAAAAGGAAGAAATGGAGCTGGTTGAATTTCATGCAGGGAGTGCTAAGACAAATGTATATAAAGATTTCCTTGAGATATTAACCACCTTCCCCCTCTCAAAGAAGATACTCCCCACATTAATCACTCTTAAACCCAAAGAGGGAAAAACCCTTGAGTCAAGCCTTAAACAAGCAGAGAGATTTATGATTGTTCTTGAGGGTGAGTTTGAGGTAGAGATTGAAGGAAAGACTTACAATTTGAAAAAAGACCCCACTCAACAAAAGGGAGACAGCCTGTATTCAAAAAGCCCAGAGCAGCACCGGATTAAGAATATCAGTAATGCAGCCTCCCGAATGTTGTGTATTAGCTCCCCACCAATATTATAAGGGATAAGACAAAAATTCTAATCTGCGAACACGGATTTTAATACATACCTCCCATTCCTCCGCCCATTCCACCGCCAGGTGGCATTGGAGGCATTGCTTTCTCCTTTTCTGGCAGGTCAGCAACCAAAGCCTCAGTAGTTAAAAGGAGTCCAGCAATACTGGAGGCATTCTGTAAAGCAGAACGGGTAACCTTGGTAGGATCAATTACCCCGGCATCAACCATATCCACATATGTATCCTGATTTACATCATATCCAACATTTGTTTTTTCCGACTTTACCCGCTGCACCACTACTGAACCCTCAAGCCCGGCATTATTAACCAGTTGGCGAATCGGCTCTTCAAGTGCTCTTTTTACGATTTCCACGCCAATGTTCTCATCGCCTTCGAGTTCAAACTTTACCAGTGCAGGAATAGCACGCAGCAGAGCAACACCACCACCGGGGATTATCCCCTCTTCTACTGCAGCACGGGTAGCATGCAATGCATCTTCAACGCGCGCCTTTTTCTCTTTCATTTCGGTTTCTGTGGCTGCGCCAACATTAATTACTGCCACGCCACCAGCTAACTTTGCCAGACGCTCCTGCAGCTTTTCCTTATCATAGTCTGAATCGCTGGTCTCAATCTGTTTCTTAATCTGGGCAATACGGCCGTTTATTCCTACGGTCTTTCCTGCTCCCTCAATAATCGTGGTATTTTCCTTATCTACCTTGATTCGCTTTGCCCGGCCTAAATCATCAATATCCACATTCTCTAACTTAATTCCCAAATCCTCGGTTAAGGCCTTGCCTCCGGTAAGCACTGCGATATCTTCCAGCATTGCCTTACGTCGGTCACCATATCCAGGTGCTTTAACCGCACAAGTAGCTAAGGTGCCCCGAATCTTGTTAACTACCAGGGTTGCTAAAGCTTCACCTTCTACTTCTTCGGCAATAATTACTAGTGGTTTTCCGGTACGGGCTATCTTCTCTAATAACGGCAGGATATCTTTGAGGGAAGATATCTTTTTCTCATGGATTAATATGTAGGGGTTCTCCAGGATGCATTCCATCCTCTCAGCATCAGAGACAAAATAGGGAGACAAATACCCCTGGTCAAACTGCATACCCTCAACTACATCCAAAGTTGTGGCCATTGATTTTGCTTCCTCAACTGTAATTACGCCGTCCTTACCAACCTTATCCATTGCCTCGGCAATCAAGTCTCCGATATTCTGGTCGCAATTAGCAGCAATTGCCGCAACCTGGGCAACTTCCTTTTTATCCTTGATTGGCTTGGAAAGCTTCTTTAATTCTGCAACTACCTTATCTACTGCCTTATCAATACCGCGCTTTAGGGCCATTGCATTTGCTCCGGCAGTAACGTTCTTAAGCCCTTCGCGATAGAGCGACTCAGCCAGGATTGTAGCAGTGGTTGTGCCGTCACCGGCAATATCCGAGGTCTTTTCTGCTACCTCCTTAACCATCTGAGCACCCATATTCTCAAAAGGCTCTTCCAGGTCTATTTCCTTGGCTACGGTTACGCCATCCTTGGTAATTGTTGGGGAGCCAAATTTCTTATCCAAAACTGCATTACGCCCCTTTGGCCCCAGGGTAACCTTTACCGCAGCAGCTAATTGTTCCACTCCGCTTAAAATTTTTCTCCTACCTTCATCCTTAAATATAATCTGCTTTGCCATTACACCCACCTCCTTATATTTACTGCTGGTTATCTATTTATTTGATTATCGCGAGAATATCTTCCTCACGCATGATAAGTAGTTCTTCACCGTCTTTTGTGGTTACCTCGGTTCCTGAATACTTTCCGTATAATATTTTATCTCCTACCTTTACCTCAAGCGCCTGCAAGGTCCCGCCTTCTAGCATTTTTCCTTTGCCTACAGCAATAACCTTACCCTCTTGGGGTTTTTCCTTAGCGGTATCAGGTAAAACAATTCCACCCTTTGTTTTTTCTTCTGCCTCTAAGGCCTTTACTACTACGCGGTCTCCCAATGGCTGAATATTCATTTTATTACACCTCCTTTAAAAATTTTTTAATTTTTTAATTTAGCACTCTCAACATTTGAGTGCTAATATTATCCACAAAAATTTTTTCTTGTCAAGAATTTTTAAAAAAATTTTTTAGGGGTTAGTTCGGTTTTTGCTCTTGCGGAAAATCCTTGCAAAAACCGTTTAGTAGCTCTTTATCAATAGGGGTAACTTCAATAAACTTTACCCCTACCTCGAATGGATAGCGACCAAGCTGCCTTTGGCTGACCCACATTACTTCTCCAATAGCTTTTATCGGTTGAGAAAAATCCTGAAGGCGAATCTCTAATTCAAGGATAGTTCCTGGTTTTAATTTCTGAATAGTAGGAAGTCTAATCCCTCCCTTAGAGATATCCAGGCTGCGCGAACCGCTACCTAAAATTCCATCCTTAATTTGGTATTTTACCTCTAAGGACTTGCTTATTCTGACATATTCTCGAGGCTTCTGCATTTATAACCTGATTATCTTTTTGTCGCTAAGCTTAGCGTATACATTGCGCGTATCAAAAATAAGCGAAGATTTCCTTAGCAGCTGACAATAATTAATTCTTGAATGGTCAGTGATAATTACTACACAATCAAAGCTGGTTGGATTAATCTGGCTTAACTTTATTGACCTTAGGTTTATATGGCTAAACCTTAAGTAAGGAATGAGTGGGTCGTAATAAGCTACCCTGACCTTTCTTTTCTGTAAAATATCAATTACATCCAATGCAGGTGATTTCCTTAAATCCTTAACATCCCTTTTATAGGTAACTCCGACAATCAAGATTTTTGATTTGCTCAGGTATTTATTGCGGCTGGCCAATGCCTCTTGGAGGCGCTTAACAATATACACAGGCATAAGCGAGGTTATCTTCGAAGCAAGCTTGATAAATTTAGGGGCAAAACCAAAGTGCTTGGCCTTCCAATATAGGTAAAGCGGGTCTTTAGGTATGCAATGACCACCAACCCCGGCTGAGGGATAAAAGGGCATAAATCCAAATGGCTTGGTTTTGGCTGCGGCAATAACCTCCCAGATATCAATACCCATTTTGTGCGCCATCATTGCCATCTCATCAATTAAACCAATATTTACCAGGCGGAATGTATTCTCCAGCAACTTAACTGTCTCGGCCACTCGGGAGGAAGAAACCGGAGTAACCTTTTTTAATATGATTCTATACACCAGGTACCCTAACCTGGTTGATTCCTGATTTATGCCCCCGATTATCTTGGGAATCTTATGTAAGGGATAAAGCGTATTGCCAGGGTCAATCCTCTCAGGAGAAAAACAAAGATAAATTTCATCCGGCGGATAGTGTCCTTGTTTCTCAAATATCGGCAGGATAACCTCATGGGTAGTTCCTGGATAGGTAGTGCTTTCTAAAATGACTAAAGAGCCGGTCTTAAAATTCCTGGCAATTGATTTGACCGCGCTTATAATATAGGAAATATTCGGTTGGTATTTTCTTTTTAAAGGCGTGGGAACACACACAAACACCACATCAATACCCTTGAGTATCCGAAAATCATTGCTTACCTTGAATTTGCCGCTTTTAACAACCCTACTCAACTCTTGACTCGATAAATCAGTAATGTAAGACTGTCTTTTCCTTAGTAAGCGCACTCTATCCTTATCTACGTCAATCCCGCATACAGAGCAACCCTTTTTGGCAAACTCAACAGCCAACGGCAAACCCACATAACCCAAACCTACCACAGCTATTTTTATCTTCTTCTGCTTAATCCTCTGTTTGAATTGGGTAAGGCTGGTTCTCATGCTAATCTCCTAATTATGGTGATTTTGGCGGATGATAACTCTGCACATAATCAAACTCGCTCTCCTTGAATATCTTCAGGTTGAATACGCACCAAATTGATTCATCGCGCCGGCCATCATCCTTTTTGGTAATATTAAAACTAACATCTATGGTAGCGCAATGTAAATCACGGGAGATGGTATATTCTTGCTCGACTAATCCTTTATTGCGAGAAGAAGCAAATTGATAGCGCTCATAAATCCTAAATGACCATTTGGGATTAACCCGCCAAGTAAGTTGGGTGGTTAATTCCTTGCCTCCATCCCGATCATAGCGATGGCCCAAACCAAAGCTGCGCTCCTCTCCCAGGTTTAGCCAATTATCCAAGTTAACGGTTTCGAATTGGTCATCTAAGTGGTTATAGGTAGCATCTGCCTCCATGCGCCACCAGGCAAAGGGCCTCAGTTCTAAATCAAAAAGGAACTCAGTAAACCTATCCTGCGCCTTGGAGATATTGTCCTTTTTGGAATACATCACATAATCTGAAGAGACTCTAAAAATCAATAGGTCTATTGTCCGGTTTTCTCGCTTGGTCTGTAGTTTATTCTCCAATTCTAAAACGAATCGATTATCTCCGTCGATAGCATCAATGCCGTCATACTTGGTAAGCCGGGAGGGAGAAATAGTGGGCTCATGTATATAGCCATATCTTACCTTTGGACTGATTACATGGCGTAACTTATCTATATTTATCCCAAGAAGATTACCTTCTACATTAAAGATGCGGTAGAATTTTGTGCTTAAATCTACGCCGGTATAAAAGGTAGTGCGGGGTGAAAGCGAATTAGTTTGGTTATCTTTATTGTAAGCAGTCTCTCTTAAGCCAACATAGGGTGAGATATCTAAGAACATAAACCGGGTAGGGAGAGTAAATTGGTTATACGTATCAAATCTAACTACTTCATCATCAAGCGCAGAAGGACTGGGGTGTTTAAGCGTAAAATTAGAGAATTTCGATTCATTCTTGAAATACACCGGGCTTTCGGCAATCTGATAGTTATGCAGATAATAAGAAACCTCCGGTAATTTTTCGGTCATCTTATCATACCAGCGATTAGTCCGCTTTTGGAATATCATATTCATATTTGAATACGGCCAGGTGTGGGTAACCAAAATATAGGATTTGGGTTGTTCGTCCCTCTCATATTCCCGATAAAAGTAATCGCGCAAGAAATCAGCATCAGCATCCCATTTTTTACGGTCATCATCGATGCGATAATATTCAGCAGTCAGTTTTGTTTGCGGGCCAATATCCCACATATGGCGCAGGCGCAGCATATATCTCTGATATTCCTGCATTAGGTCTGGTTCGATATCCTTAGGTCGCTCCTGAGTATAGTAAAATTTAAAATCGCCCTTGCCTGCAATCTTGGTATCATAATTCAAACCCCAGCCATAAGCCGCACCCAAATCCTCCCTCCAATCAAGATATAGCCTTGAGTGCACACTTTCATTCAGATCATGCCGCCAGGCAGTTAAAATATAAGGACCCCAGTCACTGGTCTTACCACCCTTAACTTGCAACTTCATAAACGGGTCTTTTAGGCTGCGGCTAAAGCCAGGCAAAAAGAAAAATGGTAAATTCATCCAGTATAGAGAATTTGAGCGGGCAATAATCTTATCACCTGGAATAATTTTCACTTCCTTTGACTTCATGCGAAAATGCGGCTGGTCATAATTACAACTGGAAAAATAGCCATCCCGAACAATGAATTCTTCGGTGCCCATACGCTCACCCTGCGAGCCAAAATAATAATACGGTGAAGAGCGGAATTTGGCAGTAAGGATATCTCCAGTCTTGTTCTGGAAGTTGTATTTTAGCTCTTCTGCCTCAAGGATTCCCCGCGGCTCCTCAAGTCGTACATTACCTGTTGCCACTGCATCCTTGGTCTGGGTATTAACCGTAATTTTATCGCAGGTAAGGCGGGCATCCTGGTAGGTTACCACCACATTGCCATCAGCAGTAACCTCTTTGGCATCAGCAGAATATTCTACTATATCCCCGTCGATAATGATTGGTTGTGCTTCTTCTATGCCGTAAAGATGAGAGTTTTGGAAACTAAGCAGCCAGATAAAAAGCAATAAATATAAAGTTAATAAGCAACGCTTGTATTTTTTTGGCTTAATCATAATTACAAAACTAACTCCAGAAGCAGACTCGATTCTTGCCTGCCTGCTTAGCATTATACAATGCCCTGTCTGCTTTATCAATCAACTGTTGTGACTGCTTTGCATCTTGAGGAAAACGACTGCCCCCGATGCTTACGGTTATGCGCAAATCCTCATCATAAGCGCGGATGTGCTCTTTAGCAATTGCCTGGCGCAGACGCTGGCTAACATATTCAGCCTCCTGCCGGTTAGTATTAGGTAGGATTATCGAAAATTCCTCTCCCCCATATCTTGCCACAACATCAATCTCGCGCAGGTTATCCTTAATGATTTTGGCAACCGTGCTTAACAGAACATCGCCTACCAGGTGTCCATAACGGTCATTGTAACTTTTAAAATTATCCAAATCAAGCATGAGAAAAACAAGTCCCAGGTTAAAGTTCTTACAGCGATTAATCTCTCCCTCTAACCTTTCTTGAAAATAGCGCCGCAGATATACATTAGTAAGGCTATCGGTAATTGCCAGCTCCTCAATCTTGGCATAGAGACGCACCCTTTTTAATACCAAGAATAGCTGATTAAATAAAATATAAAATTTATCTTTATCCTCTATGCTTAGCCCATTGATTGCAAGGTTGCCGATTAATTCATTATCTATTTTAAGTGGAATGAGGTCATACCCGGAAAACTTAGAGGTATCTACTCCTGGCTTAATAAACTGGCAATCTTCTAAAGCTATATCTTTTACTAAACACTCGCGAAAAACCGAAAATACATCATCAAAGGTGCGATAGCGAGTCAATTCTTTGGTAATCTCATAAGACTCAACCAATTTCTGGACATCTTCATTAAGGCGGGCGTTTATTTCGTCAAAATTCTGATATTCTTTTAATAATATTGCGTGCTTGTCTTTAATTGCCAGATATTTGGATTGAAATCTCTTCAGGCGCTTATTCAGTAACTTAAATAAGAATAACCCTGAGATTATTGCCAATATGATAAAGGCTAAGAAATACATACCTGATTCCTTCCCTTTTTCTTTGCCTGATATAAAGCCCGGTCAGCCTGGAGAATCAACTCCTGAGCAGTCTGCATCTTTAAGGATAAATACGCTACACCAATAGATATGGTAACCTGAGTCTCTTGTCGGCGTAAGATAAACCTCTCCTTTTGGATACTTAACCTTAAATCCTCTGCTAAGGAATGGCTCTCCTTCTTTGTAATGTGGGGGAGAAATACCGAGAATTCCTCTCCCCCAAAACGGCAAACTGTGGCACCGGTAATCTTGGCAAAAAATTTCAAGAATAGCTTGCTTAGGTTCTTTAATATAATATCACCGGCGATGTGGCCATATTGGTCGTTATAATCCTTGAAATTATCAATATCAATCATTAGTAAACTTAAGGTAGCGCGTGGTTGGCGCAGGGTCTGTTGTATCTGATAGTTCAGGCACTCCAGGTAATGCCCTTTGGTAAACAATGAGGTCAGGCTATCCCTAATTGCCAATTCCTGAATGCGTCCAAAAAGTAAAGAATTTTCTAACCCCAAAGCACCGACATTACAAATCGTATCTAAAAAGCGTAGGTCATCCTGAGAGTAAAAATATGGCTGATGATTGTCTGACCTTAGTAACCCCAGGAATTTATGCTCTACCTTAAGTGGTGCACTAATCAATGAGGATACCGGCCTTTGAAGCTTGTGTTCTGTCTTTTCCAGGTCAAAACGAAAATCCGCTTTGGCATCCTCGATTAATAGAGAACTACTATGCCTGATCATCCAACGGTCAAAGATATCCCCTTGTTTTTGCTTAATCACCAAATCTTCATCCTCTTTCTTGCTTAAAAAAAGATGCAATTTCTGTTGTTCCGGCTCTACCAAATAAAGCAAGCAGCACCCTCTATTTCTGCCCAATAAGTAGAATGTATAGCCCACCAGATGCTGTGATATTTCCTTTAATGATAAATTTTGGATTTTGTCTGTAATGTCCCTGAGGTTATTATAATGCACGATTTTCTGCTCTAAAGCGCGTCGAATTTGTCTTTGTCCCTTAATCTGATCATCCAGGGCATTAATTTCTTCTTCGAGATTTTCATTTTTTAACCGCCAGATGCGAAATAAATCTATATGGCGTTTAATCAAATAATACAAGAGAATTAGATAGGCAAGAACTAAGGATAGGGTTATATGGGTAGGTATTCTCAAATTTATACGATTGTTTCCTCGGTATCCTTGTCGAAAAAGTGTACCTTGCTCATATCAAAGACAACCTCGAGGTCTTGATTTACTTTTGGCTGATCGTGCGCCCCTACCCGGGCAACAAAGGTGTGCAGTCCGGTATTCAAATGTAAATAAACCTCAGAACCCATTGGTTCGACTACCTCACAATTAACCCGTACAATATTCTCAGGAGGGGCTTCGGAAATGAATAGCTTATCATAAATATCCTCAGAGCGAATGCCAAGAAATAGCTCTTTATTTATATATGGCGACAATTTTTTGCGCATATCCTCTACCAGCTTTACCTCAATTTTACCTTCATCAAAATAAAAACGGCTATCCCGTTTAATAATCCTCCCGGTCATAAAATTCATGGGGGGGGAACCAATAAAACCAGCTACGAATTTATTCTTTGGCTGGTCATATACGGTGATTGGTGTATCAACCTGCTGCAAAACCCCATCCTTAAGTACGGCAATACGGTCGCCCATGGTCATTGCTTCAGTCTGGTCATGAGTAACATAAATCATGGTGGTTTGTAATCGGATATGGAGTTTATGAATCTCAGTACGCATCTGCACGCGCAATTTGGCGTCCAGATTACTCAAGGGCTCGTCAAACAGAAACACCATCGGCTTTCTGACAATAGCCCTGCCTACAGCTACGCGCTGCCTCTCTCCGCCAGAAAGCGCTCGCGGGCGGCGATTAAGTATGTGTTTAATGTTCAATATTCCCGCTGCATCCTTGACTCTGCGGTCAATCTCGGCCTTTGGATAATGCCTCAGCCTTAAACCAAAAGCCATATTTTCATAAATGGTCATATGGGGATAAAGGGCATAGCTTTGAAAAACCATGGCCACATCGCGGTCTTTAGCAGGAATCTCATTAATCCGTTTATTATTTAGGAAGATATCGCCGGAGGTAACCTCCTCTAATCCGGCAATCATTCTTAGGGTAGTAGATTTTCCGCAACCTGAAGGCCCTACTAAAACCGTAAATTCCTTATTCTCCACCCCCAGACTAATATTATCTACTGCCTTGATATCGCCAGGAAAGATTTTGGAAACGTTCTTTAGGCTAACTTGCGGCATTTAAGATTTGAGTTTAGTGATGTATGAGTTTGGTTTTAATTTTATTATTATAATATATTTTATGTTCCTGTCAAATAGTCAATCAACTGGCTCAGGGTTTCTTTAAGGTTCTTGCGGTGCACAATCATATCAATCAACCCATGCTCAAGAAGAAACTCTGAGCGCTGAAATCCCTCAGGTAATTTCTGCCTAATGGTCTGTTCAATCACGCGTGGGCCGGTAAACCCAATCAGCGCCTTTGGCTCAGCAATAATAACATCTCCTAAACCAGCAAAAGAAGCCATTACCCCAGCCATAGTAGGATTGGTCAGGACTGAAATGTAGGGTAAACCTGCTTTATGATGCCGGGAAAGTGCAGCAGAGGTCTTTGCCATCTGCATCAGGCTAAACATCCCCTCTTGCATACGCGCCCCACCCCCTGAACCAGAAACAATCACTAAAGGTAATTTTTGCTCGGTTGCCCTTTCTGTGGCACGGGTTATCTTCTCTCCGACAACCGAACCCATTGAGCCCATAATAAACCCCGAATCTGTAACACCAAAAACTATCCGTTTCTTATCAAGGACCCCCTCCCCAATTATTGCTGCCTCCTTTAAGCCAGTTACCTCTTGATCTTTGGAAATCTTTTCTGGATAGGACTTGGTGCCTTTAAATTCTAAGGGGTCAGCAGGAAGAATCTCCTTATCGTATTCATGAAATGTATTTGGATCAATGGTTATATTTATCCTTTCCCAGGCGCCCAATACAAAATGATAATTACACTTTGGGCAAACCATAAAGCTTTCTTTAAGTGACTTGTTATAGATCGGACTACCGCAGCCTTTACATTTTGTCCAAAGGCCGTCAGGCATCTCTTTCTTTCTTAACCGGACAATTGTGTATTTGGGTTTTCCAAAAATTGCCATTTTTTTAATTTAGCTGAATTTATGTATTGCTAAACCAGAAGGAATCTTGGGATAAAAATAAGTGGTCTTGGCTGGCATCTTTTTTCCGGCCTGTGCAAGCCTGACAATATCATCAATCTTAACTGACTTAAGGAAGAAAACTACAGATGTCTTATGTTTATCAGCCTGGCTAATCAAATCCCTGGCGTTTGCTCCAAAGATAACCCTTTTTCTATCCTCAGGCTCAACCCGGAATATCTGCCTTAACACCAGGCGGTTTAACAAAGAGATATCCAGAGAGCGATAATCCTTATCTATTTTACCCAGGATTTGCTTATTTTTCAAAATAAAAATATAGAAATTCCGCTTAAAATACACTCCCAACATACGTTGTTGAGAGGTTTTGGATTGCATTAATCGGGTGAGTTCCTTGCGGGTGGTTTTACGGATGTAAAATAATTTCCTAAACTTATCCATTGGTAGGCTATGTATACCCTTGAGCAGGCGATGCACAGGCTTAATCACTAATCCGGGTGACTGCATTGGGCAGAAATAAGCCATAATATAATTCCAACCCTCTTTATCCGATACCGCCATATGGGCCTGCTTTAGTTTTTCTAGCATCAGCTCCTGATAATTCAAGGAAACCTCATAGCGATGATGCCCGTCAGCAATAAAGATAATTTTATTCCCCATCCTCCTCTTTATCTGACTAAGAATATCCGGATTAACTAATCTCCAAAAGGTATTGTTATTCTGTTCCTGGTCAAGAAAACGGATTAATGGTTTATTCGCCCGGACATAGCGGTTAAGTAATTGCTGGATACTGCCTCCTGGATCAGTAAAAAGGACAAATATCGGCTCAAGATTTGCCTGAACATTAAGCAGGAGCTTGAATCTATCCTCCTTAGGCTCAATGCGGGTGTGCTCATGGCCAAATATTGAGGAACTTCCCGCCAATCCTAAACAGGCAATAAAACCCAGGCGCCTGAATTTAATCTCCTTAGTTTGATGGTCGCCCTTAGCCTGGTTAGTCTTAAAATCCTGTCGATATAGATAAATTGCTGGCTGTCTATCTTGAAAAAAGACCTGCTTTCTTAAGTAATCATGAAAACGCCGGACAGCTACCTTGTATTCATTCCTACCTTTAGCCTTTTTGGGCAGAGTCAAATGAATCATATTAAATGGAGAGAGGCGCCGATAAGATCTTGCTTGCGCAGGGGAAATTACATCATAAGGCGGACAGATAACTTTGTTAGGTTTACAAAGTTTATGTTTGTAATTATAAATAATTGCCGGGAATGGCCTAATCTCTATCATCGATAGATAATACTACCCAAGACAATTCCTAAACTATCAATAAACACATCTGATACAGAGCTAACCCGACCGCTGGTAAACTGCTGATGAAACTCATCACTGATTGCATAAATCAAACAAATAAAAATAGTCAGCAGTAATCGTTTGGGCGGGGTTTGAATTCGACTGAGTCCTGAATTCTTTAAGGCACGATTCAGGAGTAGAGCAAGTAGCGCATATTCAAAAATATGAAATATAATATTCTGTGCCTGGAAAATTCTGGGTAAGTCTTTATCAGGCAGGGAAGAAGCAAAGAATATAAAACCCGCCCAGAATAAAACCGGCAACCAGTATTTAAAAAATTTATGCATTAGGATTTCTTATCCTTGGTTTGGGGAGTTGGTTTATTGTGGGCTGGTTTATCTTGGGGTTGTTTATCTTTTGTGTTTTTATCTTTAAGTGAGGTATCCTTATCTTGTGCTTCCTGCTTAGCTTCCTGAGTATCGGGTTTGCGATAATCAGTTGCGTAAAAACCCGGCCCCTTAAAGATAATTCCACCGCCGATACCAATTAAACGGCGCACGCGCCTGTGACATTTAGGGCAGGTCTTAATCGGGTTATCACTCATCATCTGAAATTTCTCAAAGCGATAACCGCAATCTATACACTGATATTCATAGGTTGGCATATCAATGAGCCCACAACTTACGGAACATTAGTAAGCGTAAGTTGTTCGGGCGAATTAACCCCTGCCGTTTTGTTTCGGTTTGTTGAACGCAGTGAAACAAAACGAAACAGCAGGGGTAAGTTCGGACAAATCCCTACTGCTTCGCTTTGCGAAGCAAAGCGGTAGGGATGCCCTTTTTTATTTAAAGGTTTTCTTAATCTTATCAACAATCGATTCTTTGGAGTCTGATGTCTCTCCTGATGCGCGGGCAAATTCCTCAATCAGCCTTCTTTGCTCAACCGATAGATTTGTGGGGATTTTTACATTCACCCGGACTAACTCATCGCCCATCCCGCGTCCATGCAGATCAGGAACCCCTTTAGCACGCAGGCGAAACACTCGATTAGGCTGTGTTCCCGGCGGTATCTTCATCTTAACATTACCGTTTAAAGTAGGAACCTGTATCTCGCCTCCCAGAATTGCCTTAGTTATACTAATCTCTACGGTGCAAACAATATCATTGTTATGTCTTTGGAATATATTATGCGGTTTTACATTAATCACTACATATAGGTCACCGCGACTATAGGTACCTGCCTCTCCCTCTGAGCGAATCCTTAAATGCGAGCCAGTATATACACCGGGAGGAATCTTTAGCTTGATATTCCTGGTTACCTTAGTCCTTCCTTCGCCATTACATTCAGTGCAAGGAGAAGTAATTATTGAGCCCTCTCCCCGACAACGATTACAGGTCTGAGCGACTTGAAAGAAGCCACTTGAGACCACCATCCTGCCGGTGCCCTTGCATTGAGAACAGGTAGATTTTTTTGAGCCTGGTCTTGCTCCGGTTCCCTGGCAGGTAGTACACGGCTCATAGCGCGGCACGCGGATAGTCTTTTCAATACCTGTGGCTGCCTCAGCTAAGGTTATATCAGTCTCAATCTCTAAATCCCTGCCCCTTCTCCTCCTGCCGCCACTCTGCCTTCTTCTTGAACCGCCAAATATATTAAAACCAATATCACCAAAGATATCCTCAAACAAGCCTCCGCCAAAACCAAAGTCACTTAAGTCCTCAAAGATGCTTGAGAAATCAGCGCCTTTAAAGATATCCTCATAGGTAAAGCGCTGGTCTATTCCGGCATGGCCGTATTGGTCATAGAGAGCTCTTTTTTGTGAATCAGAAAGTACTGCATAAGCCTCAGAGATTTCCTTGAATTTCTCCTCAGCCTCTTTTTTCTGGTCAGCTGAGACGCGGTCCGGATGATGCTGCAACGCCAGCTCTCGATAAGCCCTTTTTATCTCATCAAGACTGGCGCTTTTCTTTACTCCTAGTATCTCGTAATAATCTCGTTTAGCAGTCACTTTTCTAAAACACCTCTTGATTATTTTTTGCCGTCTTCTTCTTTATACTCTGCGTCAATAATGTCCTCTTCCTTTTTCTTCTTTTCCTTAGGAGCCTCTTCTTGGGGCTGCTCGGCTTGGGATTGCGCGCCACCTTGCTGTTGTGCTTTTTGTTGCTTTGCCGCTGCCTGTTTATAAATCTCCTCAGCTAATTTATGCGAGGCCTTGGTTAAACTCTCCATTCCCTTCTTAATCTTGTCTACGCTCTTATCCTTGATTGCCTGCTTTAAGCTATTAAGGTTGGATTCAATCTCAGCGCGCTCACTCTGGCTAACCTTATCGCCATATTCCTTGAGTGATTTTTCAGTTGAATAAACAAGTGTATCCGCCTGATTAATTACCTCGATCTCTTCCTTTCTCTTGTTGTCTTCAGCAGCAAATTTCTCTGCCTCCTTTACCATCTTATCAATCTCTTCCTTGGAGAGTTTCTTAGGAGCAGTAATACGGATTGATTGCTCTTTGCCTGTACCCAGGTCCTTTGCTGAAACATGCACAATGCCATTAGCGTCAATATCAAAGGTAACCTGGATTTGAGGAATACCGCGCGGTGCAGCAGGAATACCCACTAAATCAAACCTACCCAACTCAGTATTATCATTTGCCATCTGCCGCTCTCCCTGCAGAACCCTGATAGTAACTGCGGTTTGATTATCTGCGGCAGTTGAAAAAATCTGCGATTTTTTAGTCGGGATAGTGGTATTGCGCTCAATCAGCCTGGTATTTACCCCACCTAATGTCTCAATCCCTAAGGAAAGGGGTGTAACATCAAGCAGCTGAATGTCCTTAAAATCTCCTTTTAACGAGGCAGCCTGGATAGCTGCGCCCATTGCCACGCATTCCATAGGGTCTACTCCGCGCTCAATCTTTTTGCCGGCAAAATCCTCAACAAACTTCTGCACACAAGGCATTCTGGTTGGTCCGCCAACCATAATTACCCGGTTAATGTCTTGGGGTTTAAGTTTTGCATCAGTAATAGCCTGTTCCATAGGATGGCGACAGCGCTCAATTATCGGACCAACCAGTTCCTCTAATTTTGCGCGCGTAATACTCATAGTCAGATGCTTAGGGCCGCTGGCATCAGCAGTGATAAAGGGCAGATTAATATCTGTGTTCAGGGTACTGGAAAGCTCAACCTTTGCCTTTTCTGCTGCTTCACGCAGGCGCTGCATAGCCATCTTATCGTTTCTTAAGTCAATGCCTGATTCCTTTTTAAATTGCTCGGCAATATGGTCTATCAATACATTATCCATATCTGTGCCGCCCAGCTGTGTATCGCCGCTGGTTGACTTAACCTCAAAGCCGCTGGTTTTCTGTGCCTCAGAATACCACATCTCCATAACCGTAACGTCTAATGTACCGCCGCCAAAATCAAACACCATAATCTTCTGTTCCTTCTGCGCCTTGTCAATTCCATAGGCAAGACAGGCTGCAGTCGGCTCATTGATAATGCGCAATACATTAAGTCCGGCGATTTCGCCTGCATCCTTTGTAGCGGTTCTTTGATTATCATCAAAATAAGCAGGACAGGTAATCACTGCCTCGTTAACCTTATCACCCAGATAAGCCTCGGCATCCTGCTTAATCTTCTGCAGGATAAAAGCAGAAATCTGTTGCGGTGTGTATTCCTTACCAAACACCTTAAATTTATGCTCTGTGCCCATCTTACGCTTTGCCGCACTAATTGTTCCCTCTGGATTTATTGCTGCCTGGCGCCGGGCTGGCTCACCCACCAATCTCTGGCCCTCTTTGGTGAATGCTACAAATGAAGGAAAGGCCTTGCCTGAAGCAACCCCGGCTCCTTCAGCCGAAGGAATAATCGTCGGCCTGCCTGCCTCCATAATTGAGGCTGCTGAATTAGAAGTTCCTAAATCAATTCCAATTACCTTTGCCATTTTAACCCTCCTTAAGTTTTTGCTCTTTGTTTTCTGGTTCCTCTGATTTGCCTTCTGGTTTTTGTGCAACCTTAACCTTGGCTGTACGAATTACCCGATTATTCAATAAATACCCCTTTTGTAACTCTTCAATTACTGCATTCTCATGAAAATCATCTGACTCTACCTTTAATAAAGCCTCATGATAATCTGGGTTAAAGGTTTTTCCCTTTGCCTCAATAGTAGAAAGACCGTTTTTCTTCAACAAATCATAAAGATGCGCCAAAATCATCTCAATCCCTTTTAAAAAGGCAGAGAAATCTTCGTGCTTTCCTTGCGCCAACTCAACACTGCGCTCTAAATCATCAACGATATTTAATAAATCGACAATTAAACCCTCATTAGCAAAGCGCACAAATTCCTGTTTCTCGCGCTCCAGGCGCTTGCGGATATTATCAAAATCTGCCTGCAGCCTAAGGATTTTATCCTCTTGCTCTTGGGATTTTTCAGCCTGCTCTTTAAGCTGAGCGTATTCTGCTTCAGTCAGGATAATCTGTTTTTTCTCTGACTTCTTTTCCTGCTTTTCTTTTTTTGCTTCCTCTTTTTTCTCTTCAGTAGGTTTGTGCATTTTATCAATCTTTAATCAAATGACCGATCAGCCGATGATAAAATAACCCTCGGCTTAAACAACGATTCTTAAAACCAACCTCAGCTTAAAACTTCGCTCAATACCTGAGAAATAAACTCCAAGGCAGGAATAATATGGTCGTAATTCATTCGGCGTGGGCCTAAGACTGCTAATCTACCGTTTTGCTTTTTACCCCTGCGGTAAGAAGAAATG
This sequence comes from Candidatus Omnitrophota bacterium, assembly GCA_050122705.1. Taxonomy (GTDB): domain Bacteria; phylum Omnitrophota; class Gorgyraeia; order Gygaellales; family JAHJCI01; genus JASFIK01. The sequence continues at coordinate 21,673 of JASFIK010000003.1, forward strand.
ACCAATGAGCAGGCATCTATTTCAGGATACCCGATTTCTCTACCAATATAAATTTTGGTAGGTTCTTCGAACTCGCGGTTGATGATATCGAGCAGCCGCTTTTTCTCCTCAAGCATATTAACCAACAGGCGAATCTTACCTGAATTTTCAAACTCCGGCTGCTGCAGAACCTGGCTTAACCCTTTATAAAAGATCCTGTCCTCCCACTCCAGGAGCGAAACAATTCCTGCGTAATGAGTCATGGTTGAGATGATCTCAGAGGTTTTCTCTAAAATATCCTCTAAGCGTTCGATCTTTTTCTTGTATTCCTTAATTATGCTTTCCTTATCATCATTTAAAAGATCCAGTTCAGACATCAGGAAATCCACATAATAGCGATATCCCTTATCCGTAGGCACCCTGCCAGCTGAGGTGTGTGGATGAGTAAGGTAGCCTGCCTCCTCTAATTCAGCAAGGGTATTACGCACCGTAGCTGAGCTTAAAGAAAAATCCTTTGCTAACTTCTCTGAGCTCACGGGAACTGCTGAATTAATATAGCTGCTGATGCTGGAAGCAAGAATCCTATTCCTGCGTTGAGTGTGGTCAACTATGCGTACCATTATGCTAATTTTAACACAAAAAATTTTATAGTCAACAGAGACATTTGGTAAATTTAGTGCTTTAGCTTTTTAAATAACAGGTCATTGCCATTAAGCCCTACCTCAATCCTGCTGCCTGGCTTAAATCCACCGCTTAGAATCTGTACGGATAACGGATCAACCACCCTTTTCTGGATTAACCTCTTTAATGGCCGGGCACCAAAATCAGGTTGATAGCCTTGCTCTGCAAGAAATTCACGTGCCCGCTCAGTAAGTAGTATTTCTAAGCCGTGCTGGCTTAAGCGTGGCCTGATTCCGGAAATCTGCATATCGACAATCTGGCTCATATGCGCAGGAGTAAGGTGATTAAAGATAACTATCTCATCAATACGGTTTAGGAATTCCGGGCGAAGATGCTTGCGGAACTCAAGTAAAATCTTCTTTCGTATATTTTCCCTGCTATCGTCTTTGTTTATCTGTCCAGTGCCCAGGTTTGAGGTCATGATAATTACCGTATTCTTAAAATTAACCACCCTGCCCTGACCATCGGTAAGACGGCCGTCATCAAATATCTGCAATAACACATTAAACACATCAGGATGCGCCTTTTCAATCTCATCAAACAAAATTACTGAATAAGGCCGGCGCCGGATTGCCTCAGTTAACTGCCCACCCTCATCATAACCCACATATCCAGGCGGTGCGCCAATTAAGCGGGAAACTGTATGCTTCTCCATATACTCAGACATATCCAGGCGAACCAAAGCCTGTTCATCGTCAAATAAAAACCAGGCTAAGGATTTAGCCAGCTCGGTTTTACCTACTCCGGTTGGTCCGACAAAAATAAATACCCCCATTGGTTGGTTAGGGTCGCTTAAGCCTGAGCGTGCCCTGCGGATACAGGAAGAAACTAAACCCACTGCTTCATCCTGACCCACTATTCTAGTCTTCAGGCGCTCCTCCATCTTTAACAACTTCTCGGTTTCGCCCTCAAGAAGCCTATTTAAGGGTATGCCTGTCCACTTGGCAACCACTCCTACTACATCATCCTCATCAACCTCTTCTTTTAGCAAAGACCCTTGTTTTTGCAGCTCTGATAACTTTTTGCCAGAATCAGTTAATTGAACCTCTAAGTCCCTTAAAATGCCGTAGCGAATCTGGGCGGCTTTAGCTAAATCAGCCTTTTTTTCTGCCTGCTTTTCCTCATGCTTGGCTTGCTCAATCCTCTCTTTTATTTTACGTACCTGGCGGATTAATTCCTTTTCCTGCTGCCATCTCTGGGTAATCTCCTGGCTTTGTTCTTTTAAGCCCTTTAATTCAAGCTCTAAATTTTTCGTGCGCTCTAAAGACTTAGCATCCTTTTCCTTTTTTAAGGCCTGGCGCTCAATCTCTAACTGAATAATCCTTCTGTCTATCTCATCAAGGTGATGCGGCTTACTGTCAATCTCCATACGCAGGCGGCTGGCTGCTTCATCAATCAAATCAATTGCCTTATCAGGCAAGAACCTTTCTGTGATATAGCGCTGGGAAAGTGTAGCAGCAGCAATCAAGGCACCATCCTTGATGCGCACTCCATGATGAAGCTCATAACGCTCCTTTAGGCCCCTAAGAATTGCAATCGTATCTTCAACATTAGGCTGGTCTACATAAATAGGCTGGAACCTACGCTCCAGGGCAGAATCCTTTTCAACGTGCTTGCGGTATTCATCAAGGGTGGTTGCGCCGATACAACGCAGCATCCCCCTTGCCAAAGCAGGCTTAAGCATATTAGAGGCATCAATTGCGCCCTGCGCAGCTCCTGCACCAACCAGTGTATGCAGTTCATCAATGAATAAAACTACTTCGCCATTAGAGGCTTCTATTTCTTTTAGTACTGCCTTTAATCTATCCTCAAATTCACCGCGGAACTTGGTTCCGGCAACCAGACTTCCTAAGTCCAGGGCAATAATCCGTTTCTTCTTTAGTCCTTCAGGGACATCGCTCTGAGCAATCCTCTGGGCAAGGCCCTCAACAATGGCAGTCTTACCTACTCCTGGCTCGCCAATCAAAACCGGATTATTTTTTGTGCGTCGAAGAATTACCTGAATAACCCGGCGAATCTCATCATCGCGGCCGATTACTGGATCGAGTTTTCCCTGGTTTGCCAAATCAGTCAGATTTCGGCCAAATTTCTCAAGTGGCTTAAATTTTGTCTCTGGATTCATATCAGTTACGCGTTGATTTCCCCGAATCTCTTTTAAGCTGGCAAGTATGGCTTCTTTTTTTATTGGCAGGAGTTCGGGTAAAAGGTCTTGCAGCCCTAAAAGCAGATGCTCACAAGATGTATATTCATCCTTAAGATTATTTGCCTCTTTCTGGGCATTTTTAAAAGCCTGATTAAGTCGATTGGATAAAAAAACATTCTGCCCCTGACCATAAAGTTTAGACTTAGCCTCTAAGGCCTCCTCTACCTTCCTTAATAACGGGTATACTGAGAGTGAGGCCTTCTCTAATATCTCAGGGACAATTGTATCGGTCTGTCTAAGTAGGGCATAAAGCAGATGTTCACAATCAACCTGCTGATGGTTAAAGCTTTCAGCAGACTTAACTGCCTGCTCTATTGCCTCTTGTGCTTTTAAGGTAAATTTATCCATCCTCATCATAGGGACATCCTTTTTGCTGTTGGAGGGACACCCTCTTTGCTGAATACGAGGGTGTCCCCATATTTGTTTTAGTTCACGTCTACTTTGATCTGCTTTGGCTTTGCTTCTTCTTTTTTAGGCAGGGTTAATTCAAGAACCCCGTCTTTATAGGCTGCCTTAACCTTAGTTGCATCCACATTTGAAGGCAAAGCAAAGCTACGTTCAAAATATCCGTAAGACCTCTCCAGGCGAAAATAATTATCCCTTTTTTCCTCATGCTCTTTCTTTTTCTCGCCCTTAATTCTTAAAACATCATCCTCTACTGAAACATCGATGTCTTTTTGGGTCATTCCCGGCAAATCAGCCTTAATCACCAAGTTGCTTTTATTATCATAGATATCCACAGCCGGAGCCCATGCCTTTTCATCCTGTAGGCCGAACAAATCAGTAAAAGGATCAAATAGGTTCTGTGAACGCCATTTTATTAGATTCATCTTACGCCTCCTTTCAATTGCTGATCTTTGCTTTGATTAGCACTCTGCGCGCTTGAGTGCTAAGTCCAATCCAAAAAAAATCACTCATTGCCCTCTAACTCCAAAATGATTTTTATTCCGTGAATATTTACGCCCTTATCTTCCATCAGATAGTGAATGTATTCAAGTTTTTTTACATCCTTAAGACAATATAGCCGGCTCTTTTTGCCAATCCTTTTAGGTTTTACTATACCTGCTTTATCAAGTGCCCGCAGGGTCCAAACTGGCATTTCAACTAGCTTACTTACTACACTTATTACATATACAGGTTCATCAGGACTAATTTTTATATCAAATAAACCCATATATGCTCCTTTGTATTCATACTGTTTGTAATTTTCATTTTAAATATAACACATTTTAATTAATTTGTCAAGTAAATTTAATAAATTTTTTTAGATATTCTAATCGATTATTGTAACTCCTTTATTTTTCAGTATGTTAGTTAATAAATTTTTTGCAATGTTAACCTCAATTTTAACATTTTCTGTTCCATAATCTATTTTTTTTACTCTTCCCTGACGATACAAAAAATCAACAACTGCCATTTGATTTAAAGGCACAGAAAGCAAAACACTGGACATCTGTGGCTGAATAAAGTTTTCAACCTTTTTAATCAACTCTCCTATATTCTGCTTGGTTTTTGCAGAGATACACACAGAATTAGTAAATTTTTCATTTAACCAGCTTAGCCAGGCCTTATCCTCCAGAAGGTCTATTTTATTCAGGGCAGTAATCAAGGGTTTATCTTGGCAATTGAGTTGTTCTAAAACAGTAAATACTGCACGATTATGTTCCTGAATCCGGGGATGATTAGCATCTAATACATGAATTAATAATTCTGCCTCTACTACCTCCTCTAAAGTTGCATGAAATGCCTCAATTAAATGGTGAGGCAAATTATGCAGAAAGCCAACTGTATCAGAAACTACTACCTTTGCCCCAGATGGCAGATTCATACGCCGGGTGAGCGGATCCAGTGTAGTGAACAGACTGTCTTTTACATATTGACCTGCGTTGGTTAATGCGTTTAATAAGGTAGACTTTCCTGCATTGGTATATCCTACCAGAGCAAGACAGGGTATTGCCTCCTCTTTTCTCTTTTTACGAATAACCCGTCTGTGACTGGTGAGATGCTCTAAGTCTTGTCTTAGCTTAGTGATTTTATTGCGAATCCTGCGCCGGTCGACCTCTAATTTCTGTTCTCCTGGGCCGCGGGTACCGATTCCGCCTCCCAGTCGAGAAAGCATAATGCCCTTACCTACTAAACGCGGCAGGAGGTATTCAAGTTGAGCCAATTCAACCTGCATATTACCTTCTGGAGAATGAGCATGATGGGAAAATATATCCAGGATAAGCTGAGTGCGGTCAATTGTTTTCTTACCCAAAATCTCCTCTAAATTACGCTGCTGAGTCCCGGAGAGGTCGTGGCTGAAGACTACTGTATCAATATCCTCATCCTGGCATAATAAAGCAATCTCCTCAACCTTGCCTTTTCCGATAAATAAATCTGGCGTGGGATTATCACGCAGGCAAAAAATCTGCTCAATTGCCTGGCCATTTGCGGTTTTTACCAATTCCTCTAACTCTCGGGCAACATCCTGCCTTGGCCAGCTGTTTTTTGCTGTTTTTAACTCAATGGTTACTAATAGACATCTTTCCATTGCTATTACCTATTTTATTAGGTTAAGCTAAAGCCTAACTTTTTATCAGTTATATTAATCCAAGTAATGCGCTTATCCTTCCTGAACCAGGTTAATTGGCGCTTGGCGTATTGGCGGGTGTGCCTCTTGATTAAATCCTTAGCCTCTTTTAAACTACATCTACCTGCTAAATAATCCTTAATCTCAGCAATGCCAATTGCACAAGAGGCAGTTTTGCTTAACCTCCCTTTTAACAGATACTCAACCTCCTTAACCAGGCCTTTCTTAAACATCTTATCAACCCGCTGATTAATCCGCCTATAAAGTTCCTGCCTTGGGCGATTAATGCAAAAAATCTCTACATTATAATCATTGCCAATACCCTGACACTGCTGCTGTAATTCAGAGATTGGCTTACCGGTTTTCTCCCAAACCTCTAAGGCGCGGATGATGCGCTTTAAGTCATGGGGGTGAATCCTGGCTGCTGCCATTGGGTCAACCTCAAGTAGACGTTGATAAAGATATCTTGCGCCCTTTTTCTCTGCCTGTT
>JASFIK010000004.1:0-23064 GCA_050122705.1 Candidatus Omnitrophota bacterium
CAGTTTCCAGCCTTCTTTCTAATCCTAATGGGAGCAAGTCTTGCAGTGTCTGTTTAAAATCAGACTCCAGCCATTTAAAATTCATTGCCTGGAATAAACCTGAGAGTTGAAAGCGAAAGCTCACTGAGGGAACGCTTCTATCGAGGTAATTGACCAAGCGGCTCAATTTTGGAGAGCTCTTTAATATTTCTTTAGAGAGGAGTAGAGTGAGCCTGCTTGAGACCAGATCATTTTCATAAAGCCTAAAATATCCCTCAAGATTTACATCTTCAGACTCAAGATGAATACTCTCTAGACTGGCTGCTTCATCATTGATTAAAAACTGGGCAGATAAATTATCAAAATTTATCAGGCTAAGTGAAGGAATAGTCAGAAAATCGGTTACCCAGGTAAAAAATATTATATTATCCAATAAGCCATTGTTGATGACCACCTTTCCATTTAATCTGGGATGAGGATAACCGATATAGTGAATCTGACTGGAAAGTTGGCCATCAACTTTAGAACAGTAGGTTATTAGATTATGTAGCTTGTTGGCGCTTACCCGGTCTATGTTTAAATCAAAAGAATGGCCAAATGGTATTTGCGCCATATCTATAATTCCCTTACCCCTTAAAAAACCATCATAAAATTTAGAATTAATAGTGATAAAGTTAACCTTCTCCTCATCAAATTCTGAAAGGGTGACAAAATCCTTTAGCAGAACGTCATAAGTATTATTGCCCGATGTATAAGAAAGGGCTGCTTCATCTATAGACATGCGCATTCTTTCCTGATTAATATTAACCAGGGCTAAATTCTTAAAGATAATTGCTACCTTTTCCAAAGATTTCTTGGTTTTAGTTGTTCTTATAAAATCAATACGGGTTGTGCCGTTGAATTTGCCTTGTTGTAAATTACCCATGACTTTGGCATCAAAGCCTTGGGGATTGTTTAAGCGGACCTCCCGAGGCTGTTTGGGAAAAGAAGAAAACCCTAAATTTAAGCGAGGTGAATCAGAAAGCAAAATCGAGCCATTTAAACCAAAGGGTATATTTTGTACAGAGAAGTTAAAGCTATCTATCTGGATATTAGGAAATTCGAGCTTAATTACACAGGTTAGATCATGTATATCTAAATCAGGGAAGTCGCGAAAACTGGAGGTACCATTCATTGATAAACAATTGTTTTCTAATGTACCCCAGAGTTTTAATCGAGTGGAGAGAGTTTTAAATTCTAAATTATCAATAATTATACCCTTATCGGTTAGAAATCCTTGTAATCGGTAATTTAACGAGGTAAGTTCAGGAAAGCTAGAAAAAAAGCTCTCCAAGCCAATTGAGCCGGAACTAGAAATGCTTTGATTGGGAGCGATGGCAAACTCGGCATTAAAGGTAGTTTCTCGGTCAGGCGCTCCTATTTGAGGAATGTTTAAAATAGCTTTTCTAATTTTTACCTTTAAAGGCTGCTCTTGGGCCAGGGAGCGAAAGGCCTCTAAAATCTCTGCCCCATTCTCTTTTATAAACGGGTAGTATAGTTCTGATTTATTAAGGCTCATCCTGGTAATAACAAAATCCCTCTTGATTATAAGCAAAGGTATAGAAAACATACACCTTATTCTTTGCATAAACACAGGCAGCCTTTTTCCGCTTAGGCTATATTCCTGTACGGCAACGTTTTTTAAAATGATGAAGTTGGGCGGTAGATAAGAGATTTTTTCTATAGATATCTTCTGTTTAAAAATCCTGCTTGCATTTTCTTCAATTGTGCTTCGGTAGTTTGCGATAAGATTATTTAAATAGATTGACGCAATCGCAATTACGATAAATAGAATTAGGAGGGTGAGGTAGAGCGGCTTAGAAAGAGATTTCCAGGAAAGGCTCATTTTCTATAAAGATAGCAATCTTATCTATAAAATTTAAGGCTTTATAATTCTTATAAAGGGGAGAAATATATTTCAGTTCTTTGAAATCTCGGAATACTAGACTTAGCTGTTTCCATCCGATTAGTTCTTTCCTGAATCTATCTACTCTATCTTGTTTGTTTTGTTTTTGTGCTAATTTTATTAAATATGCCAGGGCAAAGGGTTTACATTCAGAATTCGGATAGTCGTCTATTAACTGGTTAAACAACCGACAGGCATCATCATAATCGCCAATTGAATAATAATACTCTCCGACAGCAAATAGCGCCTGGTGATAATATGGCGATTCAGGAAAGTCATTTAAGAGCATATGGAAGGACATAAAGGCAAAATCTCTCTCGCCCTTACTTGCTGCTTCTACTGCCTGACGGTATAAATACCTACCTTCCTGAGAATAGCTTATATTTTGGCATAGATAAATTAGTAAGGCTAAAAGCAAGATAACTTTAAGTTTAGTAATAGCTTTGGAAGACATAATTAATTTAATTTTTCGCTTGTGTAACCACTGGTAAAATTATTATATATCAGATGTTTCTTAAGTCAATCGGTAAAGTTTGCTTAAGATTCACTGAAAAATAGATAGCTTGCGCAAGAGTTTTATTTAGTGTAAAATAAGCGCAAAGGAGGAGTATCATGGAGATATCTATTGGATTAACCTTTCCCGGCACATTAAAGGATGAATCGGTAATCGCCTACGTGTGTAAAAAATTTAATATTGACTTAAAGATAATTGAGGCTTCTTTTTCCATGTCTTCGGGATGGGCGATTTTGAAAATAGAAGGCGAAGAGGCAGAAATCAGAAGGGTTTTTGAATATCTAACCAGCAAAGACGTTCAGATACAGAAGATTGAGAAAAAATTTGAAGAATAACCGAGTTAGAAAGTAAGACTTTACATAGGAACCCTCTGACCAATATATATAGATTGCAGAGGGTTTTTATTTGGGATACAATAACCAGATTATGATTAACGAGAATATTAAGCAGATTTTTAACCAGGTGCCGCAGAGGGTTCAGATAGTAGCCGCTGGTAAATCAAGGGCAGTGGGTGAGATTAAGCAGGCAATTGCAGCAGGAATTAGAATTGTGGGAGAAAATTATGTTCAAGAGGCAGAGGAGAAACTAAAGGTTATTGGTAAGGTTGTGCAGTGGCACTTTATTGGCCATCTGCAGAAAAATAAAATAAAGCGGGCAGTTAAGATTTTTGATATGATTCAGACCTTAGACTGCTTTGAAACCGCTCAAGGGATTAATCAGGTTTGCGGACAAGAAAACCGGGTAATGCCGGTTTTAATCGAGGTAAATTCTGCGCGCGAAAAAGAGAAATTCGGCCTGTTTCCTGAAGATGCTGAATCATTGATTAGAGAAATTTACCAATTTAAGCATATAAAGGTAGTTGGGTTGATGACCATGGGGCCGAATTTCTCAAATCAGGAAGAATTACGTCCCTATTTTAGAGAAACCCGCCAGCTCTTTGAGCGGATAAAGTCATTAAATTTGCCTGGTGTAGAGATGAGATATCTATCGATGGGTATGTCTGATTCTTATCAGATTGCTATTCAGGAGAGGGCGAATCTAGTGAGGATTGGAACGGCAATTTTTGGTAAGCGAAGGCCAAGGCATTAAGATGAAAACGCATTTAGATTGCATTCCCTGTTTTTTTAAACAAGCACTCCAGGCAGGAAGGCTGGCCGGGGGTGATGAGATAGCTCAAAAAAGGATAGTTGATGAGCTGGCAAAGGAAATTCTTAGATTTGACTTGAGTTTATCCCCTCCTGAAATGGGCAGGGAGATTTATCAAATTGCCAGAAGAATCGCTATACATGATGACCCGTATAAGGAGATTAAACATAAGAGTAATCAATTGGCGCTTGGGCTTTTGCCAAAATTAAGAGAGAAGGTAGAGGCATCCAGCGACCGATTACTTACTGCAGTAGAGTTGGCTATTGCCGGCAATGTTATTGATTATGGCGTAAAAAACTCCTTAGCGATTGAGCAGGAGGCAGAGAACTTTCTCAATGGTAATTTTGATATCCATAATAAATATAATAAACCAATTTTTGCCTATCAGGAATTCAGGCAGGCCTTAGCAAAGGCAGGGGTAATCCTTTATTTGGCGGACAATGCCGGAGAGACAGTTTTTGACCGGGTTTTAATTGAGGAGATAAAAAGATTAACTAAAAAGAGTGAAATCTTTTATGCAGTAAAGGATAAACCGATAATTAACGATGCGCTTATCGATGATGCTTTAATCTGCGGCATAGATAAGGTGGCTCGGGTTATATCCAGCGGTTGCGATGCCCCAGGGACTATTCTGGGGCTTTGCTCTCAGCAATTCCGGGCAATTTATAAAAAGGCTGACTTAATCATCAGCAAAGGGCAGGGTAATTTTGAGGCTTTATCCAATGAAGATGAATCAATATATTTTCTATTTAGAATAAAATGTACGGTAGTGGCCATGCAGCTGGGATGCAAGGTAGGCGATTTAATTCTAAAGAGATTTTCTTGACAAAAAGAGCAAGATAGATTATATAGGAATAAGTAAGGTATGATAAGAGTCAGAAAATAAAAACCAGAAAGAGGTAATTTTAAATGATTTTAGATTTAACCCAACTTAAATTAGGTCAGAAAGGCAAGGTAGTTGAAATTCAGGGTGGGGGAGGTTTAACCAGGCGCCTGGAGAGTATGGGCATAAGGAAGGATAAGAAGATTACCAAGATAGGCGCTCAGTTCTTACGGGGACCACAGACGCTAAGGGTTGATAATCTGCAGGTAGCTATTGGTTTTGGCATGGCTAAGAAGATTTTCATTGAGGTTGAGCAATGAAGAAGATACTCCTAATGGGTAATCCTAATGTTGGGAAATCTGCAGTATTCTCTCGCCTTACCGGAGCACGGGTGACTATCTCTAATTATACGGGAACCACGGTTGAGTTTACCCAGGGTTATTTAAAAATCGGCGATGAGAAGGCAATGGTTATGGATGTGCCAGGGACCTATTCTCTACAACCAACCTCTAAGGCAGAAGAGGTGGCTGTCCAGATGTTAAAAGAGGGAAACCTGGTAATCAATATTGTAGATGCCACTAATTTAGAGAGAAATTTATATTTAACTCTACAGTTATTAGAGAGCAATATCCCGGTGATTGTGGCTTTGAATATCTGGGATGATACAAAGCACCGCGGGATTGAGATTGATGTAGAGAGATTAGAGCAGATTTTAGGTGTACCAGTTATTCATACCTGTGGCTTAACGGGTGAGGGCATACGCCACTTAATTACTCGTTTATCTAAGGCAAGAACCCCTAATCGTCAAATACTGTCTGATGCACAACGCTGGCAGGAGATTGGCAAGATTGTGGAAGAGGTACAGAAATTGCATCACCGGCACCACACCCTACTTGAGAATTTAGCGGATTTAAGCGTAAAGCCCTTAACCGGAATACCGATTGGCTTAGCAGTAATCTTTCTTGCTTTTCAGATTATTCGCTTTGTGGGAGAAGGATTAATCAGTAGGGTATTTGAGCCAATGTTTGAAAATTTATGGTTTCCCTTAATGACCAAATTAAGCCTATTGTTAGGAACAGGTGGTTTTCTGCATGATATCCTTATTGGGCGCCTGATAAATGGTGAGATTGATTTTGGACTTTCCTTTGGTTTATTAACTACTGGTTTGTTTGTTCCCCTGGCCATGGTCTTGCCATATATCTTAAGCTTTTATCTTGTGCTGGGGCTGTTAGAGGATCTTGGTTATCTTCCCCGCTTAGCAGTATTGGTAGATAATGTTATGCACCGTCTGGGACTTCACGGTTATGCTATTATTCCCATGATTCTAGGTTTAGGTTGCAATGTGCCGGGGGCTTTAGCTACTCGACTGCTGGAAGGCAGAAGAGAAAAGTTTATTGCTGCTACGATGATGGCAATCGCTGTTCCCTGCGTGGCTCAGCTTGCCATGATTATTGGTTTGGTTGGCCAGAGGGGAGGGCAATTTGTAGCAATTGTATTTTTAGTTTTGATATTGATTTGGTTTATCCTGGGAGGAATTATGCACCGCTTTCTAAAAGGTGAAAGCCCAGCGTTAACCTTAGAGATTCCTCCTTATCGTATCCCCCAGGTTATGGCAACCGTTAAAAAGCTTTGGATGAGGACCCAGGCATTTTTAATCTCTGCTGTGCCTTATGTACTATTGGGAATTTTGATTGTAAATATACTCTATACCCTGAAGATAATTGATTTTTTAGCCAAGGCCTTTTCTCCAATATTGACCGGTTTATGGGGATTGCCTGCTGAGGCAATATCAGCACTATTGGTAGGTTTTTTGAGAAAGGATGTGGCTATTGGTATGCTTGGGCCGCTTAATCTGACTACTAAGCAATTAGTTATAGGCTCAACAATCCTGGCAATTTATTTTCCCTGTGTAGCTACTTTTATAGTCTTAACCAAAGAACTGGGGATTAAGGATATGTTTAAGTCAGCCTTGATAATGCTATCAGTGGTTTTAATTGTTGGTGGGTTGATGAACCTAGTCATTTTACCTAATTTTTAAGCCCCCCTTTTTTTGAAAGCATAAACAAAAAGCTTGACAGGAATGATTATTGTGCTATTATTTTTAGAAAAGTAACACTAAACGTTCACCCCCAAAGATTTGCCGTGGCGATAAAGTTGAGACTATCAATGAAGGAATTAGCTCGTTTTGGAGTGTCATTAGAAAAAGAACTTCTGGATAAATTCGATAAACTCATCAAGAGAAAGAACTATCCTAATCGCTCAGAGGCATTCCGTGATTTGATCCGTCAGGAGCTTATATCAAGGGAATGGCAGGAGGCTGGTGAGATTGCCGGTGCAGTTACCCTTGTCTACAATCACCACAGGCGTGAATTGGTTAACCGGCTTACTGATATCCAGCATAACTTCAGCGAAATAATCATATCCACTCAGCATATCCATTTAGACCATGATAATTGCCTGGAGATAGTTGCGTTAAAGGGTAACCCTAGAAAAGCACAAAGATTAATGGATACACTGAAGGCAGTCAAGGGTGTCAAGCACGGCACCTTAAGCATGTCCACTACGGGAGCGAAAATCGAATAGGCAGGTGTTATTTTTTTCTCCATTAGTAGCACGAATATCAAAAAAGTAACAAAAATAACTTTGCTAGTTAATCAAAATTAAAAAAATTATTCAAGTATCATAAAATAAATTACATAACCATAAAGGAGGAAAGGTATTATAGTCATGAGAGTAGCTTTATTGATTATTTTTTGTTTATTTCTGGTCTGTCCCAGTTTATCCTTTGCTGCGCGTCCCTTGTCCGTAGATGATGCAGGTACAGTAGATAAAGGTGAGTTTGAGTTAGAGGCAGGATTGGAATATGTTAATCAGCAAGATAAGGAAGTTGCCTTAGGTTTTGTTTTAAATACGGGGATACTTGATAATTGGGATTTGGGCGTGGAATTGCCTTATAAATTTGTTGATTTTGCCGCAGGCTCAAAGACCGATGGCTTTGATGATATGTCCGTTACTACCAAGTATAATTTCTTTGAAGAGACGGATGCCTTGCCGGCATTGTCAGTAGGTTTTTCGCTTAAAACAGATTCCGGCAACGATGATAAATCATTGGGTACAGGCGAGCAGGAATACGCTATAAATACCATATTGAGTAAATCCCTTGATACAATAACCATACATTTTAATATAGGGTATGTAATAAAGGATGATTTGCCGCAAGAGAATTTAAGGGATGTCTTAACATATGGTTTTGCGTTAGAATATCCATTAAATGAAAAGTTTAATCTGGTTGGCGAAATTAACGGAGAAAATGAACGTAGGAACAAATTTGACGATAACCCAATGTACGGACTGATAGGATTTAATTATTCTTTAACCGAAAGCATCACCTATGATTTGGGTGTGGGTTTTGAGATTTCCGAAGCCAGCCCAGATTTTAATATTACTACTGGTTTAACCTTTGGTTTCTAAAGGAGGAGAGAATGCATATTCCAGATGGTTTTTTAGCACCCCAGGTTTTTGGTTCCCTTTGGGCGGTCGGAGTCGGAGGTTTGGCCTTGGCCCTAAAGAAGACAAAAGAGATTTTAAAAGATAAGGCCGTTCCCTTAATGGGCGTGACTGCTGCATTTATCTTTGCTGCCCAGATGCTGAATTTTCCCATTTTGGGAGGGACTTCCGGGCATTTGTTAGGCGGTGTTTTGGCTGCGGTTTTACTCGGCCCTTATGCAGGTACAATTGTGATTAGTCTGGTTTTAATTGTTCAGTGCCTTATTTTTCAGGATGGAGGCTTAACTGCATTGGGAGCGAATATTTTTAATATGGCTTTCCTGGGTGCTATGGGAGGATATTTTATTTACCGTCTCTTTAGAAAAAAAGCAGGATTGATAATAAGCGTAGGATTAGCTTCTTGGTTTTCTGTGGTGGTTGCCTCTTTTGCTTGTGCAATAGAATTGGCAATTTCTGGTACATCCGCACTCAGTATTGTTATTCCGGCTATGGTCGGCATTCATATGCTCATTGGGATAGGTGAGGCGATTATTACCTGTTTAGTGATTAATTTTGTATTAAGGGTAAGACCCGACCTGATTTATAAATAAATTATAAATTGAGGAGAGTTAGATATGGATAAGAGAATGATTCTTGGCGGGCTATTGATTGCTTTATCTTTGGCGGTTTTTGTTTCACCCTTTGCCTCAAGTTTGCCTGACGGATTAGAGAAGGTAGCAGAGGATAAAGATTTTATTGATTTAGCAGAAGTCCAGCCATTGGTTTCCAGCCCAATACCTGATTATGCCTGGCCAGGGATAAAAGATGAGAGATTAGCTACTTCAGTTGCAGGTTTGGTGGGTACGCTGATAATTTGCGGTTTAGGACTTAGTTTAGGATACCTTTTAAGCGCTAAAAATAAGCGATAACTAACGATGCATCACAGCTTTTCTGATCAGTTTGCTAATTTAGATAGCTGCCTGAGTAGGCTATCAGTGAGATTTAAGATTTTATTCTGTTTGGTTTTTGTCGTCTTAATAGTGCTTACTCCGATAAGGATGAAATATGCATTTACGCTCTATGGCATCTTTGTAATCTGGTTAATCTTTGCCTCCAAGATTCATTTACTATTTTTTCTTAAGCGTTTATTATCTATTTTACCCTTTGTAATTTTGGTTGTTGTATCTATTCCCTTTATTCAGCAAGATGGTTGGATAATCTTTATTAGTTGTATTTTAAAATCGATATTGATTATTTTGAGTCTCATCTTACTTATACAAACTACTAGATTTAATCACCTTTTAAATGAGTTGAGAAATTTAAGGGTTCCTGGATTAATTATAATGCTACTTTCTTTTATGTACCGTTATTTATTTGTGGTTGAGGATGAAATCTTAAGGAAAAAACGGGCTTTGGATTTACGCAGCGCAGGTAAGCGGGATTGGAAGATAATGAAATCAACTGCTAATATGTTGGGGAGTCTATTTATCCATACCTATGAACGCGCAGAGAGGATATATCTGGCAATGTGCGCCAGAGGTTATAAGATTAGCAAGTAATCGGCATTAAGGAGATAGGAATGATAAGCGACAGAAGGGTTATACAAATAGAAGATTTGAGTTATGTTTATCCTGATGGGAATAAAGTTTTGCAAGGAATAAATCTGGATGTTTTTCAAGGCGAAACATTAGGGGTCATTGGTCCTAATGGCGCGGGGAAAACTACACTCTTATTACATTTTAATGGTTTACTTAATGGTAATGATGCAACAAGGGTAAGGGTTTTAAGTTTGGATATAAATAAACAGAATTTACAAGAGATTAGAAAGGTAGTAGGTTTTGTTTTTCAAGACCCTCAAGACCAGTTATTTATGCCCACGGTTTATGAAGATGTAAATTTCGGACCAACCAATCTAGGCTGGGATAAAGATAAGGTAAGAGAAAGTACGCACCAGGCATTAGAGGAAGTAACCTTACTTGATAAAGCAAGCCATCTTTCGCATCACCTCAGTTTAGGGGAGAAAAAAAGGGTTTCCATTGCCACGGTGCTTTCTATGAAACCAGAGATTCTGGTTTTGGATGAGCCATCAGCAAATCTTGACCCAGCTGCGCGCAGGCATCTAATTGATTTATTAAAGAGATTATCAGTTACCAAGATTATTGCCGGACATGATTTAGAATTAATATTAGAACTATGCAATAGGGTAGTGGTTTTGGATAGGGGCATGATAGTGGCTGATGGAGAAACAAGAGAAGTTCTTAGTAATCCTTTACTTATGCAGCAGCACAATTTGGAAGTTCCCCTATCTTTAAAATAGCATTCCATAAAGAGGCCCGAGCTTTTCTTTGTTTCCGATTAAGAATCGGTTAAATTAAAGAATTTTCCTATTCTAGAAAATATTGACATTTAGTCTGATTTCCTGTATTCTATCTATCACGTCCCGCTTGAAATAAACCTCGTAGCAGTCCTTTGCTATAAATAAAAAGTCTTTATAAGAATAATGGGTACTGCGTTTTAAAGAAAGGAGCAGGTTAATGGAGATTAAATTAAATGATTCTAATTTTAAGCAAGAGGTTTTAGAGTCAGATAAGCCGGTATTAGTTGATTTTTGGGCTGAATGGTGTTATCCCTGTAAGATGATGGCCTCAGCGGTGGGAGAGATAGCTAAAGAATATCAAGGAAGGCTTAAGGTTTGCAAACTCAATGTTGACGAGGCGCGTCAGACAGCAGTAAATTATAATATTATGAGCATTCCCACGCTGAGCATATTTAAGAATGGCCAGGTTCAAGAACAGGTGGTGGGGGTAGTTGTTAAATCTGCCTTGGAAGAAAAAATAAGGCCTTATATCTAGATAGTGAAAAAAAAGGTTTTTAGATACATATATGGTCCGGTCTATTCCTGGCGGTTGGGGATATCATTAGGGATAGATTTGCTTTCTTCTAAAAGGAAGATTTGTAGCTTCAATTGTGTTTATTGTCAACTGGGTAAGACCCAGAGACTTACTTGTAAACCCAGGGTTTATGTGAAGACCTCAGGGGTTATTAGGGAATTAGAGAAGTTACCCCGTATTAAAATAGATTACATAACCTTTTCTGGTCGGGGAGAACCGAGTCTGGCTAAGAATTTAGGCCAGGCAATAAAGGCAGTAAAGAAATTAGGTATCGCTCCGGTTGCTGTCTTGACTAATGCATCATTATTGAACCAGACAGGCATAAGAAAGCATTTATCTTATGCCGATTTTGTAGTTGCCAAGTTAGATACTTATTCCCAGAAATCATTAGAGAGGATAAATC
The DNA here is from genome assembly GCA_050122705.1 of Candidatus Omnitrophota bacterium. GTDB lineage: Bacteria > Omnitrophota > Gorgyraeia > Gygaellales > JAHJCI01 > JASFIK01. Next base: position 11,188 of record JASFIK010000004.1, read on the forward strand.
AGCCAGCGAAGGAAATCAGGTTTGATAAAATTATTCAGGGAATAAAGCAGTTTAGAAAGAACTTCAAAGGCAAGTTCGCCTTACAGATAATGTTTGTTAAAGGAAATCAGGGCGATGTTAGAAAAATAGCAAAGTTAGCTAAAGAGATTAACCCCGATGAAGTACAGATAAATACGCCCTTGCGTCCTAGTAAGACAGAGCCGTTATCTAGACCAGAGATTGCCAGAATAAAGAAATATTTCAGTGGGTTGGATTCTATTTCGGTATACGATATTAAAAGAAAAAAGGTAGCCCCTCTTAGTAGGAAGCAGGCGCTGAAGAGAAGGGGAAAACTTATTTAGGGAGGTTCTAATTATGGAATGTAAGGTTAAGCAAAATAGGGCAAGGTGTAATTGTAGTTACGAGCCTTGCGCAAAAAAAGGGATTTGCTGTGAATGTATCCAGTCTCACTGGGTCCAAGGACAGCTTCCTGCTTGTTTTTTTCCTGACGATATTGAGAAGACCTTTGATCGCTCAATTGAGCGATTTATTAAAACCTATCAGCAAAGGGGGCGTTGGTGGTAATGGCAAATCAGATTAATGCACGTAGGGATGTTGCGGTTGAGGCAGCCAAAGAATCAGGCAGGTTGCTATCTCTGCGGTTCGGTCATATAAATAGGATTAAGTCAAAGGGCGACAGAGATCTAGTTACTGATATTGACCTAGCTGCTGAGAGAATAATCAAAACGCAAATCATTAAAAATTTCCCTCAGGATAACATCGTTTCTGAGGAAAATCCAGTTAAACAGGAGGCAGATTTCACTTGGATTATTGATCCCCTAGATGGAACGCATAATTACATTCATAATATCAATATCTTTGGGGTTTCTATTGCCTTGGCCTATAAAAATGAGGTGGTGGTAGGCGTAATCTATATGCCAGAAGATAACGAGCTTTATCTGGCTGAGAAGAAAAAAGGCGCTTATCTTAATGGTAGGAGGATTTCTGTTTCAAAAAGAAAGATTCACCAGGCAACCCTAATCTTTGACAGTAGCCTGCGTTATCAAAAGAATAAAATGCTTAAGGGGTTAAGTAGACTGGTGGATAAAGTTTTTAATGTGCGCATGTTTGGCTCAACTGTGCGTAGCCTTGCTTATGTTGCCGAAGGTAAGGCAGAGGCAGAGATAGAATATAATGATAAGCTCTGGGATTTTGCTGCTGGGCTGCTTTTGGTTGAAGAGGCCGGTGGTAGAGTGACTGATCTTAAAGGTAAGAAATGGAGCCTTAAAACCAAAGGATATATTGCCTCTAACGGAAAAATACACAAGCAACTTTTGGCATTAATAAGATGAAGAAAATTGTGGCGATTGGTCGGGGCGGAGTAGGCAAATCCAGCTTTATTGCCTTAATGGCAAAGTATCTTAAAGCCAGTAAGGAATGCTCAATCCTTTTAATTGACGCAGATCCTGATGAGAATTTGGCAGATTTGGTAGGTTTGGATTTGGATAAGTTAAAAATAAATACAATCTCTGATGTGCTCTTTGATGTGCGCTATGATAATATCAATGAAAGGCTAAAGTCTTTTAGCCTGCCTGAAAGAATAGAATTTCTGGTTAATCAGAAGGCTTTATATGAAGGTGAGGATTTCGATCTTTTATCGATTGGCACAAAATGGACTCAAGGCTGTTATTGCCAACCGAATAATATCCTAAAAGGACTGATAAAGGCCCTGGAGAAGAATTATGACTATATTTTGATTGATTCTCCAGCTGGGCTTGAACATATAAACAGGCGAATAACCTCTTCATTTGATGATATATTTGAAATTCTTGACCCCACACAAAAGGCTTTTGGGCATCTAGAAAGAGTTTATAGAATTTTATCCGAAATCAAGATCAGTTTCAGAAATTTTTATCTTTTGGGAAATTTTAAGTTTTCCGATGAGCTTATTAAAATGATTGATAAGCAAACAGGGTATAAATATATTGGCAAGTTGGAGTATGATCAAAGCGTTGAGGAGTTTAATCTTCAGGGAAAATCCCTACTTAAGTTAAACCAGGATTCTCCTATGTTTGTTTCCATCAGAAATATTGCTGCAGCTGTTGGTTACTAACTTAATCTATCCTTAAAAGAGTTAAATTTGTGATATAATAAAAAAGTGGAGCCGATAACTTACGATACAATTATTATTGGCAGTGGGCCAGCTGGCTTTACCGCAGGTATTTATACCTGCCGGAGTCAATTAAAGACCTTATTAATTGAGTGTTTCGACCCGTCTTCTCAGGCAGTGACAGCTGATTGGATAGAGAATTACCCTGGATTTCCTGAAGGTATTGAGGGTTTTGGGCTGATTGACAAATTTAAGAGTCAGGCAAAGAATTTTGGTCTTGATTTTCATGCAGGTAAGGTAGATAATATCAGTTTAGAGGATAAACAGGGGAAACTCTGGCAGGTTAGGGCAGAGGGCAAGGTTTTTCGCAGTTTAGCGATAATTTTAGCCGTAGGTGCCAGCCCTAAACAATTAGGTATAGAAGGAGAGAAGGAATTTCGCGGGAAGGGCGTTTCCTATTGTGCTATTTGTGATGGTAGGTTATTTAAGGATAAGGATATTGTGGTTGTAGGGGGAGGTAATTCTGCGGTCAGCGAGGCTTTATACTTAACTCGCTTTGCGCGCAAGGTTGTTTTAGTGCATCGGCGTAATCGTCTACGTGCAGTCTCTATTCTTGTCCAGAGAGCCAAGGAGAACAAGAAAATAGATTTTGCCTGGAATTCATTAGTCACAAAAATCTATGGAAAGGACAAGGTAGAGGGGGTAGGTTTGCAGAGCGTGATTGACCAGGCTCAATCCCGCCTTACCTGTAGTGGTGTATTTGTTTCAGTTGGCCTTGTTCCCAATACCAATTTTTTGGGTAGTTTAGTTAAGTTAGATGATTACGGTTATATTATTACTGATCAGTCAATGCAAACATCTGCTCCTGGGGTATTTGCCTGCGGTGATTGCCGGGCGAAACCATTACGTCAGATAGTTACTGCCTGCGGAGACGGGGCAGTTGCTGGTTTTAGCGCTACTGAATATGTAGATCGGATTAAGGGACGAGCGTATGACCGATAAACAGAACCAGATTTTACAGATAAAAAGATATCCTGAAGCAATACTGCGCAAGAAATCTGTTCAGATTCATGAGGTTACTCCAAAAGAGACCAAACTGTTTGAGGATATGTTGCTGACCATGTATACATTTAATGGAATTGGTCTTGCTGCCCCTCAGGTGGGTAATCCAGTTCAGGTTGTTGTGGCTGATATTGGTGAAGGGCCGATTAGACTGCTCAATCCACGGGTCATCAAAAGTAAGGGCGAGGGTAAGTTAACTGAAGGCTGTTTGAGCCTGCCAGATATCAATGTGGATATAAAAAGGCCTGATGAGATTCTGGTTGCGGCTTTGAATGAGAAGGGTGAGCGTATTGAAATTAAGGCTAAAGGCCTCTTGGCTCGAGTAATTCAACATGAGATAGATCACCTAAGGGGGAGACTGATTATCGATTACCTGAATTTGATTGATAAGATGAAATTATATAAATTAAAGAGAAGGAAAAGGAATAAATAAGAAGGAGTATTTAATGCAAGCGACTACAATCATGAATAGATATTTAGTAGCCAGATACGCTTTTTTTAAATGGCGCTACAGCCTGACATTGGTTAACAAACTCATCCTGGCATTAGCAATGGCTTTTCTTACCGGACTGACTGCCCAGATACGTATATATCTTCCCTTTAGCCCGGTACCTGTTACTGGTCAAGTTTTTGCTGTGCTTTTAAGTGGGGTTATCTGTGGAGGAGTGTTTGGTTCGCTTAGTCAATTAATCTACATTGGATTAGGGATAGCTGGCCTGTCTTGGTTTGCTGCGTTTTCTCCAGCCTCGGCTCATCTATTTGCTTCTGCTACCGGAGGATATCTTATCGGATTCGTAATTGCACCCCTGCTGATAGGGGGTTACACTGACCGATATATTGGCGCGCGCGCATTTTTTTCCCAGATTAAACTGATGATGTTAGGGGTAGGGGTTATTTATGTTTCGGGTGCAGTTGTCCTGGCATTGGTAATGAAGCTTACCTTTTGGCAAACCATGCTTCAGGGAGTAATCCCCTTTATACTTATTGACCTGATTAAAGCCGCTTTGGCTGCTTCTATAAGTTCGGCTATCCTACCGCGCAGCTCGTATAATGGAGAAATTGATAAAAGGCAATGAATTCTTTCCCTTTCCTCTTGAACCAATCCAACCAATACTTTTAAATCAGGATAGATTTGTCCTTTTGGAGACTCAGCGGGTTGATAAAGAGAATTATCTGTCATATCTTTTTTTTCAGCCGATTAGCGTAATTACCTGTTTTAATCTCGATAGAATCTATCAAGCCTTCCAGCAATTAGAGACATTTCTCGATAAGGGTTACTGGGCAGCTGGTTTTTTTTCGTATGAAATGGGTTATGCCTGGGAGGATTTTAAGGCAAACAAGAGATTTGCCTTTCCCTTAATCTGGCTGGGAATTTTTAATCAACCCTTAATCTTTAATCATCTGAAGGGAGAGTTTATTTCCACCCCAATTAGTATTACCAGAGGTCTAAAAAACGATTGGCGGGCAGGCAAATACCGAATTACCGATATTAGACTAAATGAGAAATTACCCGAATATATTAGGAATATTCAGCGGATTAAGAATTATATTGCACAGGGTTTAACCTATCAGGTTAATTATACCATTAAGTGTAGATTTAAATTCCAGGGCTCGAGTCTTTCTCTTTATAAGAACCTGCGTAATGCCCAGCCAGTTGCTTACTCCTCTTTTATTAGGGACCGGGAGTTTAGCTTGCTTTCTTTCTCCCCGGAATTGTTCTTTCGCAAAGAGGGGAGATTAGTTAAAGTAAGACCGATGAAAGGGACAATCTCTCGGGGCAGAACAGAGAAGGAAGATAGATTCAAGATGAGAGCATTAAAGGCAAGCCAGAAGGATAGAAGCGAGAATGTGATGATTGTTGATCTCCTACGTAATGATTTAGGCAGAATCTCTGAAGCAGGCAGTGTAAGGACAGTTAAACTTTATACAGTTGAGAAGTACAAGACACTATTTCAGCTGACTTCAACTGTTCAGTCAAAATTAGAAGGCAATCCCTCTGTTTATGAAATTTTCAGAAGCATTTTTCCTTCGGGTTCTGTAACCGGTGCCCCCAAGATAAAAACAATGGAGATCATTAGAGAATTGGAAAAAAGAGAGCGCCGAGTTTATACTGGAGCAATTGGTTTCTTTAAGCCTAATCGAGATGCAGTTTTTAATGTAGCGATCCGCACACTCCTGCTTAGAGGCGAGTCAGGTGAGATGGGTATTGGCAGTGGCATTGTTTATGATTCTGATCCCCAGAGAGAATATCATGAATGCCAACTTAAGGCGTTATTCTTTACCCAGAAGCAAAAGGAATTTCAATTAATTGAGACAATGCGCTGGTCAAAAAGAGAAGGTTTTTTTCTTCTTTCCTGGCATTTAGACAGGCTTAAGTCTTCAGCCGATTATTTTAATTTTTCATTTAATGCAAAAAGGATAAAGCAGGAATTAGGCAGGATAAGCCGAAATTTTAATCCTGTTTTTACTTATCGGGTAAGACTTCTACTTTCCTGCTCAGGCAATGTGAGCATAAATTACCAGCGCATTAAAAGAATTCCTAAGCAGGGGATTCCCAAGGTGGTTTTTGCCAGGAAGAAGACTAATTCTCAAGATATAGCGTTCTACCATAAAACCACCAATCGCCGAATCTATGACCAGGAATACAAGTGGGCAAAAAGTAAAGGCTTTTATGAGGTTATCTTTGAGAATGAGCGGGGTGAGATTACCGAAGGGGCAATCTCGAATATATTCATCCGCTATGGAAAGATATATTATACACCGCCTGTAACTTGTGGGTTGCTCAATGGAGTTTATCGGCAATATTTGATGAAGAAAAAGGCACCCCTGGTTAAAGAGAGGATTCTTAGGCGCAGAGATTTGTACCAGGCAGATGCGGTATCTCTTACCAATGCAGTACGGGGGATGACTAGGGTGAGACTATTGTAGCAGTAGGTTACATTTTGTGTCAGATTATTAAATTATAGAGAAAACCCTTGACAATATTGTTTATATATGATATGCTAATGTTGTTAATAGGTAGGATAAAATGAAACAGGAATACGAACAACCTGTGTATACCATCGGAATTGTGGCTGAGATGCTAAAGGTCTGTCCTGCTACACTCAGGATTTGGGAGAGGAAGAAGTTGATTAAGCCTGCTCGGATTGGCAAGAATAGATTCTATTCCAAATGTGATTTGGATAGATTGGAATATATAAAGGAGTTATTGCAGAAGGGAGTCAATATAGAAGGCGTAAAAGGTATTTTAGATGCTATTCGTTGTTGGGAAGTAAAGAAGTGTAAACCTAAAGAGAGGCAAACCTGTTCAGTATATCTTAAGTATGCCCATAATTAAATAAGAGTCTTAGAGGGGCTTATTTTTTTTGAAAATTACATATAAATAATGATTATACATAATATAAAAATATTATTTATATATAACTCAGTCGCCAGGTAGACAGAAATGCAAAAAAGACAGGTTTATATGGATCATAATGCCACCACGCCACTTCATCCTGAAGTGAAGAAAGCAATGATAGAAGCGATGGAGATATTTGGCAATCCTTCCAGTCTACATGGTTTTGGCAGGCGTGCCAGAGATATTATTGAGGAGGCACGCAGAAGAGTTGCTTCTTTCATTGGCGCTAGGCAAGAGGAGATTATATTTGTAGGCAGCGGCTCAGAAGCAAATAATACAGTCTTGAATATTTTTGCTTGTCCCTCAAATCAATGCACACATAGATGTAAGAATGGTAATGAGATTATTACAACCAGAATAGAACATCCTTGCGTGCTGGAGACTTCGAGGTGCCTTCAAGATAGAAATGTCGGTGTTTCTTATCTGGAAGTAGACAAATTCGGCAAAATAAACATTGAACAATTAAGTGACATTATTACTGAGAAGACAGGATTAGTGTCTGTAATGATGGCTAATAATGAGATCGGGACTATACAGGACATTAATGCAATTTCTAATATTGTTCATAACAGAGGAGCATTATTTCACACAGATGCTGTTCAGGCAGTAGGAAAAATGCCGGTGAATGTACGAGAGCTGGGGGTTGATTTTCTAACACTTTCCGCACATAAGATATATGGTCCAAAAGGTATCGGTGCTTTATATGTCAAAAAAGGAGTTCCATTCTGTCCGTTAATTAACGGCGGCCATCAGGAACAAGGAAGACATGCAGGTACGGAAAATACCCTTGGGATTATCGGACTTGGCAAAGCGATTCAAATGCGTGCACAAGAAATGCAAGGAGAAGAAAAGAGGTTACTTAAATTTAAAGCAGCCCTTAGAAAGGGAATAGAAGAAAAAATCCCTGATGTGCAGTTTAATGGTCATCCTACAGACTCTCTTGTTAGCACTTTAAATGTCTCGTTTGCAGGAGCAGAGGGTGAAGCAATATTGCTGTACCTCGATTTAGAGCGAATCGCTGTATCAACAGGATCTGCCTGCGCGTCTGGTTCGCTTGATCCTTCGCATGTATTATTGGCAACAGGAGTATCTGCTGAGCGTGCCCATGGTTCAATCCGTATCAGTATGGGCCGTGAAAATACAATAGATGAGGTAGATTATCTGCTTGATGTACTTCCCAGGGTTATTAAAAAAATTAGGGGAATGTCTACTGTTTATGTTCAAGGAGTTGGGTGATGAATCAAAGGATTGACTGGGTCTATACAGATAAGCTTAAGGAGCATTTTGTGAACCCTAAGAACGTTCTTCAAGAAGAAGATTTAAATAATTATGATGCTAAGGGTGTAGTGGGGAATATAAAGTGTGGCGATGAGATGATGATGGTGCTTAAGATTGATAAAAAAAGAGGCAATATCACTGATTGTAAATGGAAGACTTATGGATGCGCCAGCGCAATTGCCAGCACTTCAATACTTTCAGAAATGGTCAAGGGCATGAAGTTAGAGGATGCGTATCTACTTTCCCCAAAAGACGTGGTCAAACAACTCGGTGGATTACCGGAACATAAGATACACTGTTCTGTTTTAGGGGATAAGGCATTACGCGCTGCGATAAATGATTATTACATACATAGTGGAATGGAAGATAAAGCTAAGATTGAGAAGGCGCGACTGATTTGTCAGTGTATGAATGTTACAGATCAGGAAATCGAGCAGGCTGTGTTAGATGGCGCTAGGACGTATCTTGAGCTTCAGGAAAAAACTAAGATAGGAACTGTGTGCGGACAGTGCAAAGATGAAACATTGGTTCTTTTGAATGATTATATACGAAAGCACTTTTAAACAGGCTAAAGGTTTAGCGATGAAGCAATATAACATAATCATTATTTTACTGATATTTATAGTCTCATTAATTAGCTATTCTCCGGAGATAGCCTTTGCGCAGGAGCACAAACAGTGTTCTTGTTGCGATTGTTCAGGCAATTGTCAATTCTGTATGTGTTCTGCAAGCCTGCAACCCATATTTTTTACAAATAATAGTATCGAGTTGCCTGCTATTGGTTTAACTGAATCAGCATTTCAGGAATATATTTTTACTTACACAAAAGAAATAACTAGTCTCATTTTTCATCCCCCGAATAATTAGTAATTTCTATCAAACAAAAGACTGTTATTTTATTAACTAAAAATATAATTTAAAGGAGAATACAATGAAAAGAATATTTATTATATTCATTCTGTTAACACTTATACTATTCTCAGGAAACGCATTTTCAGAAACAGGGGGATGTTGCAGCAGTCCAAACTGTGATTGTTCACAAGCAGCGTGTGGCGAACAAGGATTATGTGACTGTGCAGGTGGATGTTGTGGAAGCTGCAATTGCGTTAAGAGTTAGCAATAACTTGAAAGGGTAATTACTCTCGATGCGGGGTACTTATTATCGCCCCCATCGCGAGTAATTACAATATGGCTCAATTCACACGCCTTTGAGGCTAAAATACCTGTAAAAATCCCCTAAATAAACCTGAGTGTCTGGATAGTCTAATTTCTTGACAGTAAAACCGTTATGTTGTAACATATATGCGTCGAGAAATCACAAAACTACACTCAATAGATACTAATGGAAAAGATTGCTAAGGATATAACTGGGTTGATTGGCAATACCCCTTTGGTCAGATTGAATAAGCTGACTGCGGGTTGTGCTGCTGAGGTGGTGGCAAAGCTAGAGTTCTTTAATCCTGCCAGTTCGGTTAAGGATAGAATCGGCTTGAGTATGATTATTGAAGCAGAAAAACAGGGCCGGATTAAGAAGGATACAATTATTATTGAGCCGACCTCAGGCAATACCGGTATTGCCCTTGCGTTTATTGCAGCAGTAAAAGGTTACAGGTTAGTCTTGGTTATGCCTGAGTCTATGAGTCTTGAGCGCCGTAAATTACTCAGGTTTCTGGGTGCTGAGATTATTCTAACTCCAGCAGCAGAGGGTATGATGGGGGCAGTCAAAATGGTTGAGAAACTGCTTAATGAGGATAAGCGGTATTTCAGCCCTCAACAATTTAAGAATCCAGCTAACCCCAGGATACATTCACAGACTACAGCTGAAGAGATTTGGCAGGATACTCAAGGAAAGGTAGATATTTTGGTTGCTGGTATTGGCACTGGCGGGACAATCACTGGCGTGGCAGAAGTGATAAAAAAGCGAAAGCCGGGATTTCTTGCCATTGGGGTAGAACCCAAGGATTCAGCTGTATTATCAGGGAAAAAGCCAGGACCGCACAAGATTCAGGGTATTGGAGCAGGGTTCATCCCTGAGGTATTAAAAGAAGAGCTAATTGATGAGGTTATTGCTGTGGATAACAATGATGCGATAAATACAGCCAGGCAGTTAGCAACGCAGGAGGGGATTCTTGCGGGAATTTCTTCCGGGGCTGCAGTGTGGGCAGCGCTTCAGGTTGCTGGCAGGAAAGACAACAAGGACAAACGAATTGTGGTAATTCTTCCTGATACAGCCGAGCGATACCTTACTACCGATTTATTCGGAGGTGAAGAGTAATGCCAAAGACAATCAAGGAGATAAACGAGAAGATTAAAAAAGGCAATGTGGTAGTGGTTACCGCTGAGGAGATTATTGATTTAGTAGATAAGCAGGGCTTGGAGAAGGCTGCTCAGCAAGTTGATGTGGTTACTACCGGCACATTTGGACCAATGTGTTCATCAGGGGCTTATTTTAATATCGGACATTCCAAGCCGCGCATAAAATTAGGCGGTGGTATCTGCAAGCTTAATGACATACCAGTTTATGCTGGATTTGCTGCCGTGGATGTTTTCTTGGGAGCTACTGCGCTTCCTGATGACGATCCTCATAATAAAGTATATCCGGGAGAATTTAAATACGGCGGAGGTCATTTAATTCAGGAATTGGTTGAGGGAAAGGACGTACGCCTTCAGGCAACTGCTTACGGTACAGACTGTTATCCTCGCAAGAAAATAGAGACCCGGATTAATCTGCGCGGTTTAAATGAGGCTGTACTTTTCAATATCCGTAATTGTTATCAAAATTATAATGTTGCGGTTAACCTCTCTGACCGGATTATTTATACCTATATGGGCGTATTAAAGTCCAAGTTGGGCAATGCTAACTATTGTTCTGCCGGACAGATTTCGCCACTATTATGCGATCCTTATTATAAGACTATCGGGATTGGTACAAAGATATTCTTAGGTGGAGGAATAGGCTATGTTGCCTGGCAGGGCACACAGCATAATCCAACGGTAAAACGAAAAGATAACGGAGTTCCTTCTGTGCCGGCAGGTACTTTGGCGGTTATTGGTGATTTAAAGCAGATGAAGCCGGGCTGGCTTATCGGAACGAGCATGTTAGGTTATGGCGCTACCTTAACTGTCGGGATAGGAGTACCAGTTCCTATCTTGGATGAAGAGATTTGTCGTTGTGTTGCAGTTAAGGATGAGGAAATCTATGCTCCAGTTGTTGATTATAGTCAGGCTTATCCCCAAATGGAGCAGAAGTCTTTGGGCGAAGTAAATTATGCGCAATTAAAGACAGGTTCAATTACTCTTCAGAAAAAGAGCGTGGCTACTGGTGCGCTTTCCAGTTATTCCAAGGCTAAGGAGATTACGCAGGAGTTAAAGTCATGGATTAAGAAGGGAGATTTTCAGTTAACTGAGCCAATAGCGTCCTTACCAGGAGCAGAATCAGGTTATAGTTTTAAGCCTCTAAAAGAAAGACCGTTTTAGAATAGGAAGGAAAGTAATGCATGCAGCTGGATGAGATAAGGATTTCTCGGGCGATCATCGAATCTTATTATCAGAAGTTGCTTGATAATTTAAATGTGGATGTAGTCATTGCCGGGGCAGGTCCTTCTGGTATGGTTTGTGCTTATTATCTTGCTAAAGCCAAAAAAAAGGTAGCAATCTTCGAGCGTAAATTGTCCGTGGGTGGCGGCATATGGGGCGGAGGGATGATGTTTAATGAGATTGTCCTGCAGACCAAGGCAAAGGCGATTTTTGATGAATTAGGAATCAGGTCAAAGAGATACCAGGATAACTATTATCTGACCGATTCCCTTGAGGCTGCTTCTGGTTTATGTTTGGCAGCTATCCGTTCAGGAGCGAAAATATTTAATCTTATTTCAGCGGAAGATATAATGGCACGCAAGAATTGTGTTTGCGGTCTGGTGTTAAATTGGTCAGCAGTGGTTATGGCAAATTTGCATATTGACCCACTTACCATAAAAGCCAAATTTGTGGTTGATGCTACTGGTCATGCTGCGGAGATTGCGCACATTGTTGAGAGAAAGAGCGGACT
>JASFIK010000005.1:0-22701 GCA_050122705.1 Candidatus Omnitrophota bacterium
TGCAGGAAGCAGGAGAAATTTCTTGCCTGCAGGGCTTTATACCCGCGACAGAGGTTATCAAGTTGATTAATTTGGCTAACCGACAAGGCTGGGCTTATCTTATCCAAGAACCGGACAATCCCCAGGAGGTCCCTACCCTGATTAAGAATCCCCGGTGGTTAAGGATTATTGAGCCGGTATTTAAATTTATGGGCACTTTACCTGGTTATAATGAGTTGGATATAAGCTTTACCTTTCTTTTATTCTTTAGCCTATTTTTTGCCCTACTTATCTCAGATGCAGGATATGGATTAGTATTTCTTCTGGTTACCTATTTTATTAGGAAAAGATTATCTAATGCGCCTGGTGAGCTGTTTATGCTGATGTATGTTTTAGGGCTTGCTACCGTTGTTTGGGGAGCGCTTAGCGGCACATGGTTTGGGACGGAGAAGATAGCCCAACTCCCATTTTTGAAGAGCATGATTATTGGGCGGGTAAATAGTTTTGTTGATGTTAATCAGGCCTTTATGATGTATTTATGTTTTTTCATTGGCGCTGTGCATTTGAGCATAGCTCATAGTACAGTTGCCTTAAGGATAATAAATTCACTCAGAGCCTTGGCACAGCTCGGCTGGATATTAATAATTTGGAGCTTATTCTTTATCGCCGGCAGGCTGGTTTTAGCAAAGGACTTATTCAGATATACGGCAGTTATGTTTTCTTTAGGGATTGTTCTGGTATTATTGTTTTCCCATCCGCAGAAAAAATTTTTTAAGGGGATTGCGATTAGCTTAGCTGATTTGCCCTTAAGGGTAATAAACTCCTTCTCTGATATAATATCTTATTTAAGATTATTTGCCGTAGGATATGCGACCTTGGCAGTCGCCAGCAGTTTTAATCATCTGGCATCAAGAATCGGATTTAATAATCTTCTGGGAGGTTTTATCGGAGCGCTGATCCTTTTTTTAGGGCACGCATTAAATATTCTGCTTGGCCTTATGGCGGTTATCGTCCATGGAATAAGGCTAAATATGCTTGAGTTTTCTTCACATTTAGGTATGCAGTGGTCAGGAATAGAATATAAACCATTTAGAGAATAAAAAAGGAGGATAAGATGGTTGCTGGTTTAGGCGATATGAATTTTTCTTTAACACTGGCTGCTATAGGTTCAGCATTGGGTACGGGCGTGGCTGGAATGGCGGCAATCGGAGCATGGAAAAAGGTCTTTTCTCAAAATAAGGCTGCTCCTTTTATCCTGATTGCCTTTGTGGGAGCCCCCCTCACCCAGACAATTTACGGGATGATTTTAAGGGGTCAGATAATAAAGGCCAATCTTCCTGCAGACTCAGAATCGTATATATACCAAATGATTATTGGATTCCTGGCTGGTTTAGCCATGGGCATTAGTGCATATATGCAGGGTAAGGCTGGGGCAAGGGCTTCAGATGCCTTAGCTGAAACAGGTAAAGGATTTGGCAATTACATTATGGTTTTGGGGGTAATTGAAACCGTGGCATTATTTGTGATGGTATTTTGCATGATGGCTCTGCCTACTTAATCTGGGATATTTGTCCATACTTGATTTTTTAAATTGATTATGCTATACTTAAATTGCATCACAAGAAAAATAGATAAATCCCTGCCCTGTTCGTTACTGGCTATGTGATGGTGAGCCAACATCACCTATCAGGGCGTTTAACTTTCTGATTGCTGTGGCAATAAGAAGAGGCGCCCACCTGAAAATAAGACGGTTCATCCAATCAGGAGCCAGGCGGCAAAGGCAGGGATTTTTTTCGATTATGGATTTATTTGAAAAAGATCTCACCAATAACCGAGATAGACCGCTCGCTGTGCGCCTAAGGCCAGAAGCCTTGCATGAATTTGTTGGCCAGGAGCATATTCTGGGTAAAGGCAGTATCTTGAGGAGAGCAATTCAGTCAGGGCGCCTTTTTTCGCTTATTCTTTATGGTCCCCCAGGTAGCGGGAAAACCTCTCTTGCCTGGTGTATCTCAAAGATTACCCAATCCCATTTTGTCTGGCTAAATGCCACTACCTCAAATGTTGAAGAATTAAGGACTCATCTTACCCAAGCCAAACACCGCAAGCAAGCCAGCAATCAAAAAACCATTTTATTTATTGATGAGATTCACCGCTTTAATAAAGCCCAGCAGGATGTATTAATGCCTGATGTGGAAGAGGCAAATGTTATCTTGATTGGAGCAACTGTACACAATCCCTTTTTCTCAATTGTCTCCCCTTTGTTATCCCGTTCATTAGTTATGGAGTTAAAGCCACTCCGCAAGGACGATATATTAAAGATATTAAACTTTGCTTTAAAGAACAAGCAGCGGGGATTGGGAAATTTAAAGATCAAAATCCAAAAAAAGGCATTGTCTTTTCTCGCCGATACCTGTGACGGAGATGCGCGCAGGGCCCTGAATGCTTTAGAGATTGGGATTCTCACCTCGCAACCTGGCAAAGACGGCTTTATTCATTTTGATTTAAAGGTAGCTGGAGAATCAATTCAAAAAAAGATTGTGCTTTATGACCGTGACGGTGACGCCCATTTTGATACTGCCTCTGCATTCATTAAGTCAATGCGCGGTAGCGATCCGGATAGCGCTTTATACTGGATGGCCAAGATGCTCTATGCTGGCGAAGATCCGCGATTTATTGCCCGGCGCATTTGTATTCTGGCAGCCGAGGATGTGGGCAATGCTGACCCCCTGGCTTTGGTTTTGGCAAATGCAGCCTTACAGATTTCCGAATTTGTGGGCATGCCTGAGGCGCGTATTCCCCTTGCCCAAGCAGTAATCTATGTGTCCTGTGCTCCTAAATCCAATGCTTCCTATTTGGCGATTGATAAGGCCTATCAGGATATCCAACAGAATAGACTACAGGAGGTCCCCGGACATCTTAAGGATGCCTCATATCCAGGAGCTAAAGAATTAGGCCGCGGCAAAGACTATAAATATCCACATAGTTATAAGGGGCATTACATTAAACAAGATTATACTCTTAAGAAGGTTCAATATTATCGGCCTACTGATATCGGCTATGAGGCAAAGATTAAACAGAGATTAGAAAAGCTTAAGAAGAGGCCATCTCCTAAAGGGCATCCTGCTTAACAAGAGTAAACCTTAAAAAGACAGACCCGCATCATTAGATAATTTAGGAAGAACCGATGTAAAAATGTAGCAGTTTAATGAAATCTGCTTATGTGTTTATGAGAAAATTAAGATTTATTATTGTAGTCTTTTTTATTATGAGCATAGTTTTCTTTGGTCTTAACTCATTTGCCGCATCCCTACCCAATAAAGTAAAGGTAATTCTTATAGGTCTAGATGGAGCGACTTGGGATGTTATTCTGCCTTTAGTTAACCAGGGGAAAACGCCAAATTTTGAAAAATTAATAAAAGAGGGAATCTGGGGAAAACTTGTAACAATCAAGCCAACCGTATCTCCGGTTATTTGGACAAGCATTATCACAGGTAAAAAGCCAGATAAACACGGTATTCTCGATTACTATGTGAGACTCCCCGGCAGTTACGATACAGTTCTCATAACTAGCAATATTAGAAAGACCAAGGCCCTGTGGAACATCTTAAGTGAGCATGGGAAAAAAGTATGCATAGTCGGGTGGCAGGCAACCTGGCCCGCTGAAGAGGTAGCTGGGTTCATGGTAACGGATAGGTTCCTTTATCACCCAAACTACAATAATCTGACCAACTTAACTTATCCTAAGGAACTTTATGAAGAAATCAGGGGGCTAAACCTCCTGCGTAATAAGGTTTCGGTTGAGCATATGAAGAGTTTAAATTTTCCCACCCTGGATACATGCAGAGAGGATAACAGCCCTTGTTTTTCAACTCCCTTGGAGGATTTTCGATCTGCCTACCAGCGAGACCAAACCCACGCTAATATTGGTTTATACTTACTTAGTAAATACGAATCGGATTTTTTTTCTATTTATTTAAGCGGCATAGATAAGATTTCTCATAATTATTGGAAGTATATGCAGCCTGAATACTTCGAAGTTTCACAGGGAGAAATAAAAAAATACAAGGACGCGATTAATAATTATTATATTTATATAGATGCAATTTTAGGAGATTTCCTTGGACACGCTGGTGAGAACACAATCGTTTTTATTATTTCTGACCATGGTTTTCAACCAACAGTCCCTGGCCACTATGCAGATTACAGACCCCCAAGTTTTAATAGATTTTTGGAGATGGTTAATCTATTAAGCTATAAACACGATATGTCTGATTTGTCTTGGAAGGATTTAAATAAAAAAGAGAATATTGTTTGGGAAAATACAGAGGCATATGAGTGTGGAAATGCACCTTGGTTTTGGGAGAGGAAAATATGCCTGAACCTAAAGGGAAGAGAGCCTAAAGGAATAATTGAGCCTGTAGAATATGAGAAGGCTATAGAAAAAGCAAAGCAACTACTTTCTAATATAATGATTAAGGAGACCCAAAAACCCCTTCTTAGGTTTAAGCCTTATGCTGACGCTGATTGCGATTTTATGGTAGGCCTTAATGTGAATCAAGAAGACATAGAAAACAGACACTTAACTTATTTAAATAAAATTTATTCTTTGCCGATTAGAGAATTATTCCTTCATAGCGATACCTCCGGGTCTCACTACAATGCCCCTGAGGGAATATTGGCAATTTGGGGCGAGGGTATCCAAAGAGGGAAAATAGAAGATGCAAACATTTTTGATATAATTCCTACAATTCTTTATCTTATGGATTTGCCTGTAGCAAAGGATATGGATGGGAAGATTCTGACTTCCGCCATAATTCCCGGGCTCGTTAAAAAGAAGCCCGTAGAATATATAGATACATATGATATCGAGCAAAGCAGGGTAAGTGAGCCCTTAATTTCTCCTGCTGACGAAGAGATAAAAGATAAATTAAGGAGTTTAGGGTATATCCAATGAGAGTTTTTTATTCCCCTGGTTTCTGCAATTATTGGTAGCCACTTGGCTTATCACAAAACCAGCGATTTGTAGCAAGGAGAGAACTACCCGTGAATAAATGTCTTTAAGATTCCGGTTAGCCAAACAATTCTTATGGTTTAATTTCTTATTGCTCAACCTGTTGCTTGGTAGTAAAATAATACTGATAATTATGGAGCAAGGATGATTATTACTGAGCAAAAACCATTAACTGAGATTTTAGATAGCCTTAAAAATTACCAGAAGGTTTTTTTGATTGGCTGTGGGGAATGTGCTACTACTTGTAAGACTGGCGGAGAGACTGAAATCGCCGAGATGAAAAAGGCCTTAGAAGATAAGGGCAAGGTGATTACTGGCGTTGCCATTCCTCAGGCACCTTGTATTGCAGCTCAAGTCAAGATAGAATTAGCCAAGAATATGAAGGCATTAAGAGAGGCTGAGGCAATTCTAATTCTCGCCTGCGGCCTGGGGGTGCAATCAGTCAAGGCAAATGATCGCCTAGGACTTGTTATTGTGCCGGCTTGCAATACTGAGTTTTTAGGTATAGTTGATAGCAAGGGCAATTTATATGAGAGATGCTCTGCTTGCGGCGAGTGTGTTTTAGGGGTTACTGCCGGCATTTGTCCGATTACTCTCTGCGCCAAAGGCCTCCTTAATGGGCCCTGCGGTGGGATGGATAAAGGGAAATGCGAAGTGGATAAAGACAAGGATTGCGCTTGGGTATTGATTTATCAGGAATTAGAGAAGCAAAAGCAACTTGCCGAATTTAAAAAGATAAAAGCAGCAAAGGATTTTAAGCAGACCAGCCGACCGAAGAGTAAAGTGGTTGCAAAATAATGAGCAAGACCTTGACAAAAAGACAATTACGTAATATATTGTTAACCAGGTTAAGAAGGAATACGCGACAACAGCGCGAGCGCAAGAGTAGACTAATTGAAAGAAAACTTTTAAAACAGGAGGAATTTGTTAAGGCAGAGAGGATAATGTTTTATCTGGCATTCGATGGCGAGGTAAACACAGAAAGCATGATTAATAAAGCAAGAGAACTCGGTAAACAGATATATGTCCCATTGTGCGATACTAAAAAAAAGACCTTAAGGCCATGTGTTTTAATGAAAGATAGCGCATTTACAAAGGGTCCATATCAAACATGGGAACCCCAGACTAAAATCGATTTACCTTTGGACAAACTGGATATGGTGATTGTGCCGGCTCTTGCTTTTGATAAGAATGGTAATCGCCTTGGGCGAGGCAAGGGTTACTACGACCGTTTCTTAAAAAAGATATCGCATTATACATATTCTATTGGTTTGGCTTTTGATTTTCAAATCTTGCCGAGCTTGCCTGTTGGGCAAGATGATATGCCGGTAGACAAGATCCTCTCTGCCTAATTCCTCACCTTTACTATTTCGACTAAATCCAAAAAGTTAATAACCAATTGTAACTAGGCTTACCCCGTTAGAAATACCAAGTGTAGTTACAGGTATAAAAAATGTCTCACGGGGCTTGCTTAAGATTCGATCCCAGTTTATAATAAGGAAAGGAGGCTAACTAATTATGTTTACTACAGTTCTGTTGATTGGTGTAGCCGTGATTTGCTTGGGCGCTGGTTACTTCTTAAGAAGATATCTGGCAGAGAAGAAAATTCAGGATGCCGAGGCTAAATCACGCTTTATTTTGGAGAAGACAGATAAGGAGATTCAAGACCGACGCCGGGAAGTAGAGTTAGAGGCAAAGGATTTGATGTTCCGTTTGCGCCAGGATTTTGAGAATGAGACCAAACAGCGGCGTCAGGAACTAGCTGATTTAGAAAAGAGATTTAACCAAAAGGAGATAAATCTTGATCGGCGCCTGGAGCTATTAGAGAAAAAGGAAAAGGAATTAGAGAGCAAAGCGGTGGCTTTTCGGCGCCAGGAGGAAAATCTAAAAACCAAAGAAGGCCAATTGATTAATCTCATCGCCGAAGAAAAAGAGCGCCTTCAGAAAATTTCCTCCTTGTCTCCTGAGGAGGCAAAGCAAATCCTACTTACTCGGATAAGCGACGAGTTAAATACAGAAAGAGCAGTTTTGATTAAAAAACAGGAAGAGGAACTGCGCGCTCAGTCTAACAAGATGGCTACAGATGTAATAAGCTTAGCCATTCAACGCTATGCAGCAGAATACGCTGCAGAGACTACAGTCAGCGTGGTAAATCTACCTAATGATGAAATGAAGGGAAGGGTAATTGGTCGCGAGGGGAGAAATATACGCGCTTTAGAGATGTCCACTGGCGTTGACGTAATTATTGATGATACCCCAGAAAGCGTCATTCTCTCCAGCTTTGATCCTATAAGACGGGAGGTGGCGCGCGTATCCTTAGAGAGATTGATAAGCGATGGCCGTATTCATCCTGCTCGGATAGAAGAAGTGGTGGCAAAGACGCGCAATGACTTGGAGGAACAAATTCAACAAAAGGGCGAGACTGCTTGTTTTGATTTAGGAGTTGAAGGACTACGCCCAGAGCTGATTAGGCTTTTAGGCCGTCTGAACTTCCGTACTAGTTTTGGCCAGAATGCACTTCAGCATTCGATCGAGGTAGCTTATTTCTTGGGAGTAATGGCTTCAGAACTGGGTGCGGATTGGCGGCTGGCCAGACGCATCGGTCTTTTGCATGATATAGGAAAGGCAGTTGATCAACAACAAGAGGGAACCCATGCGCGCATTGGAGCCAGCCTGACAAAAAAATACGGAGAATCAAACGAAGTTATTCATGCTGTTGAATCTCACCACGAAGAACAAACCCCTTTAACCGTTTATGCAATCCTGGCAGTAGCCGCTGATGCAATAAGTGCAGCAAGGCCAGGGGCAAGAAAGGAAACCCTTGATGCATATATCAAGAGATTGGAGAAATTAGAAGCGATTGCCAATCTTTTTAAAGGCGTGGAGAAATCATACGCTATCCAGGCTGGTCGAGAGATCCGGGTTATTATTGAGCCACAAAGAATATCCGATAACGAAGCAGTGATCTTAGCGCGGGATATAAAGAAAAAGATTGAAGAGGGATTAGAATATCCTGGACAGATTAAGGTAACTGTTATTCGAGAGGTGAGGGCAATCGAATATGCAAAGTAAACAAAGGAAAAACAATGAATGTGCTATTTATAGGTGATATAGTAGGTAGGCCAGGCAGAGAGATAATCAGAGACTTGCTGCCAGGATTAAAAAAAGAATTTACACTTGATTTTGTTATTGCCAATACAGAGAATGCTGCCGGTGGTTCAGGTATTACACCAGGCATAGTGGAGGAGCTTGTTGGATACGGAATAGATGCATTTACTTCTGGAGACCATATCTTTAAGAAAAGAGATGTCCTCTCAATAATAAATCAAGAGCCCAGGTTGCTTAGGCCAGCAAATTTTCCTCTGGCTTGCCCAGGTAAGGGGGCAGGGGTTTTTAAGATAGATAACCACCAAAGCATGGCCTTGATTAATATTATTGGGCGTGTTTTTATGGAGCCAAGAGAGTGCCCTTTTCGTGTAGTTAAGGAGGAAATTGATAAGGCAGAAAGCAAGATAATCATTGTTGATTTTCATGCCGAGGCGACATCAGAAAAAGTAGCCATGGGCTGGTATTTAGACGGGCTGGTCAGTGCAGTTTTAGGTACGCACACGCATATCCAGACGGCGGATGAAAAGATACTTCCTAAAGGCACTGCTTATATTACCGATGTAGGAATGACCGGACCCCAACATTCAGTTATTGGACGAAGGGTGGAAGATGTCATCGCAAGATTCATTACTCAGGTTGACCGTCGCTTCGAGGTTGCTGCCGAAGATATTCAATTACAAGGGGTAATTTTGGATATCGATGAGAATACAGGAAGAGCCAGGTCAATTAGCCGGATTCAGAGAAGGGCAAGATTAAAAAATTAAAATGCAAAAATCATCCTGCGCTATTTATTCTACGGGAATTAAAATATTCCGACTCTGTCTCAGGCGGTCGGTACTTTATATCTGTATTTTGAGTTTTTTATGTATTCCTGCGTTTGCTCAAGATAACGATATCGATTTCAATCTGGATATAACCAGTAAAACAAAGACAACACCGGCAATACTTAAGAATCCAGGGATAGATTTAAGTGGCCGGGGTTTTCACAACGAGCCAATCTGGCCGCAGAATTTAGCTAGCCACCAGGCATTAGATAATCTTTTTCAACATCTCAATCTGCAGGGGGCTGTGTTTCGATTACAGTTTAATCTTTGGGAATTTATCCAGCTTGCTAAGAATCGACAGATGCAAACTAAATTCCTGGAGAATTATTCTGGAGTGATTAAACATATCAATGCCGCAGGAGGCACTATTATTCTGGATTTATACGGAATGCCTCCCGGCCTCGGTAAGGTTTTGGATAAGAAGAGTTCGCCCTGGGACATTAAGGCATTTAAGGAGTTAGTCAAGAATATTATTCGCTATTTGAGTTGCTCAAGGGGTTATGATATTTGGTATGAGGTTTGGAGCGCTCCGGACCTAGACGATTTCTTTTTAGGGCAAAAAAAGGAATACTTTAATATCTATCAGGCAGTAGCACAAGGGGTAAAGGAATTAGAAAAGGAAACCAATCGCAATATCCCGATTGGCGGTCCAGGAGTAACCTGGTGGTTTCAGAACTTAGAGGGAAACACCATTATATATCCTGAAAGAAGTCTTATTTATGAACTTATCCGGTTTTGTTATCAACGCAATCTCCCGTTGGATTTTATTAGTTGGCATGCATATACCTCGGATCCATTTGCCGAGAGTGAAATTACTCGTTATAAAAAGACTGTGCCTCAACTTATCCGCGAATGGCTTTCTTATTTTGGCTTTGCCTCAACCACCCCTCTGATTATCAGCGAATGGAATTACGACACAGGATTAAACTTTGAAGCTGCCAGGGGTTGGGAGTCTTATGTTGCTGCAAGCTTTATTCCTAGCCGGATTAGGAATATGCTAAAATTAGGTATCGATTACCAAATATTTTTCTGCCTGGAGGATTTTAAAAATAATAAACAAGGGGTAAATCAAAACGTGGGATTACTATGGTTTGAACCAGAGGAAATTAATTATACTGGCGGAGCAAAATCAATGTTCAATGTAATGCGCATGCTTAACATGTTGGGCAGTGAGATGTTTTTGGCCTCCCGCCTGGATGATAAATTTATTGGTATAATTGCCAGCAAGACTAAAAACGGGCTTAGCCTGCTTTTGTTTAATTATATTGACCCAGCGACGGTTAGGAATTATCTTTCTCGCAACCTGGCTGACCTACATCCTAAACTGGCAAGGGCTTTGGTAAAACTAATAAATTCTAATGACTGGGAGAGGATACTTAACAAAGAAATTCCACTAACAGAGCTACGCGTTAATAGAAGAATAAAGGCTAAGATTAAAGAGGCCATCGCTTTAAATGATACCGTAAAATCATTATTCCACCGTCCCCAGAATGTTAACTTGAGTTTGACTAATCTTAAAGACGACTATACCTATAAGAAATACATTGTGGACAAATCCTGCTGTTTAGATTGCGTATTTGCTCCCCGCGAAGAGAAAACGATTAAGGGAGTTACTACCTATAAAGAGACTTTGGTTTTGCAGCCCTACTCAGTTATTCTTATCGTCATGGATAAAGGGATAGAGCAGGCAGCCGCACTTGAATCCAAGGAACCAATTGTGCCAGCCGCTGATAAGGAGCAGATGAAAGGAGTAGAACCAGATGATGTGGGAGGGAATTAATCGACGTCAGTTTCCGCGCGCCAATTATCCCTGCAAGGTTATCGTCTTGGGGAGTAGCGCAAAAGAGGTCATTTCTACCCATACGGAAAATATTGGTAAAGGCGGAATATGCGTTATTCTATCCAAGGAATTGCCTAAATTTTTCCCGGTAGAAATCATTCTTTATCTCAAAGACGGGGAAGGGCCCTTAGAGTGTAACGCCAGGATTGTCTGGTGCGTTAAGACAGAGATTGATTTTGATACCGGAATTGAATTTTTAGATATCGATGATAATAGCCGGACAAGAATTGGAAGGATTGTTCAGCAATGCCTAGACAAAAAAATTTAAATAAACCAAATCAGCAAGAGGATAAATTCTGTAAGATTGTCAATAACTCAACACTCAAGAAAAATAATAATTTTTCAGTTAAAAACCAGCCCCAACATATTTATACGGTAAGCGAGTTGACCCAGGATTTAAAATTAATCATAGAAAGCAGCTTTACCTCGATTTGGCTGGAGGGTGAAATTTCCAACTTTACACACCATCTATCAGGCCACATGTATTTTTCCCTTAAAGACAAAAATGCAGTGATTAGCGCTTGCTTATTTAAGAATGTTAACCAAAGGATAAAGTTCAAACTAGAGGATGGGCTAAGTGTGATTTGCTTTGGGCAGATTACGGTTTATGGAAAGCGCGGTCAATACCAGATTGTAATTGAACGTATTGAACCCAAGGGAATGGGCGCTCTTCAATTAGCCTTTGAACAACTCAAGGAGAGGTTATTCAGAGAGGGCTTGTTTGATTCAATCCATAAGAAGCCCATTCCAGTAATGCCCTTTTGCGTAGGCGTTGTTACTTCAGTAAGCGGAGCAGCAGTCAGAGATATTCTTGAGATTCTCACTACCGAGGCAGGGTTTTTACGCCTTATTTTACGGCCAACCATGGTTCAGGGCAAGGAGGCCAAATATGACATTGCCCAAGCAATCGCTGAATTTAATCAGTTTTCTCAGGCGGATGTTCTAATTGTTGGGCGAGGGGGAGGTAGCCTTGAAGACCTATGGGCATTTAATGAGGAGGAGGTTGCCCGGGCGATATTTAATTCCCAGATCCCGATCATTTCAGCCGTTGGTCATGAAGTCGATACTACTATCGCTGATTTAGTTGCTGATTTACGCGCCCCTACACCATCGGCAGCAGCGAAAATAATCGCGCACAAAAAGAAAGAGGTTTTGAGAAACTTGGCACAAAGTTGCCTATTGTTAAGCAATGCCCTGAGAGAAAAGGTTCGCCATTTACAGGAAAGATTTAATTTGATCTCTACCAGCCCTGCGTTGAGACATCCCCTGCAAAGGATTGAGGAGTTTCAACAAGATGTAGATAACCTGACTCGCTCTGTTTTCCTAGCGACTCAGCATATTGTGCAGATAGCCGAGGATAAGCTGGTAGCGGTCAGCGGTAAGTTCCAAGCACTTAACCCCATTTCAATTTTGGCGCGTGGTTTCAGCTTAACCACAACCCTTAATGGCAAGATTGTTAAGCAGGCGGACTATCTTAAAAAGGGCGAATTAGTAAATACAAAATTAGCTAAGGGGAGTTTTCAATCTGAGGTAAAACAGATATTAGATAAATAGCAATTAACTAGGGAGGACGATTGGATGGTAAAGACAGCAGATTTTGAGAAATCATTGAAAAGGCTGGAGAGGATAGTCGAGGAGTTAGAAGACGGCAATCTCTCGCTTGACGAAGCGCTTAAGAAATATGAGGAGGGTATCGGACTTGCTAAGGGTTGTTCTAAAATGCTTCAGGAGGCAAAGAACAGGGTGGAGAAGTTGGTTAAGAAGGAAGGCAGCTTAATTACCGAAGATTTCCAACCCGAAAAGAAAAACCATGTATCTGGAGAAGATTAATTCACCCGCAGACTTAAAGAAGTTAAATATTAGTCAGCTTTACGAAGCTGCCAAAGAAATTCGCCAACGCATTATTGAGGTAGTTGCCTCAACTGGAGGGCATCTTGCCTCGAGTCTGGGAGCTGTAGAGCTAACCTTAGCTTTGCATTATTGTCTAAATTTACCTAAGGACAAAATAATCTGGGATGTAGGACACCAGTCTTATGCCCACAAGATTTTAACCGGGAGGAATAAACAATTTTCTTCTTTACGCCAATATCAGGGCTTAAGCGGATTTCCCAATCCTGAGGAATCAATCTATGATATCTTTTTTACTGGACACAGTGGTACAGCAATATCGCTTGCTTTAGGCCTAGCAGTAAGCAATCCTCAATCAAGGGTTGTCGCCACTATTGGTGATGGTTCTTTGAGTAATGGGCTTTGTTTTGAGGGATTAAATAATGCCGGTCATTTAAAATACAACTTATTAGTAATTTTGAATACTAATGAATTGAGTATCGCCCCCAACGCCGGAGCCCTGAGCGTTTATCTTAATAAGATAATTTCTCTGCCGATATACAATCGCTTTCGTACGGCAGTTGAAAATCTACTAAAGACACGCATTCCTCGAGGCCGGCGAATCTTAAAGATAATGGATAAATTTGAAGAAGCGATTAAGGGCTTGTTTGTGCCGGGTATGTTATTTGAAGAATTGGGGTTTCGTTATTTTGGACCTTTTGATGGCCATAACCTGGAAATTTTAATTCCGGCTTTAAAGAATATCCTTAGACTCTCTGGACCACGCTTATTACACCTGGTAACTATTAAAGGAAAAGGATACTTGCCAGCAGAGAATGAGCCAGTAAGGTTTCATAGCGCCCCCCTTTTTGATATCGCTAGCGGTCAGACTCAGGGCAAAGATGCTAAAGTCAAGACTTATACTGATATTTTTAGCCAGAGATTAGTCAAATTAGCGGGTGGTGATTCTAAGATTGTGGCAATTACTGCGGCAATGCCTGAGGGTACAGGGTTAGACAGGTTTCGCGATTCCTATCCAGATAGGTTTTTTGATGTTGGCATTGCTGAATCGCATGCAGTCTGTTTTGCTGCTGGCTTGAGTCGGGGAGGCTTTAAGCCAGTGGTAGCCATCTATTCTACATTTCTTCAACGGGCTTATGATCAGATTATTGAAGAGGTGGCTTTACAGAATATCGGCTTGGTTTTAGTAATTGATCGGGCAGGAATCGTGGGCGCTGATGGTGTAACTCATCAGGGAGTTTTTGATCTTAATTATTTAAGGAGTATTCCTAATTTGGTAATTATTGCTCCTCGTGATGGATTAGAATTAGAAGAGATGCTTGAATTTGCCTTGGGTTTGGGAAGGCCAGTAGCAATCAGGTATCCTAAAGCAACCTGTCTGGAATGCCCATTGCCGATTAGTGCGTTGAAATTGGGTAAGGCAGAGGTTTTAAAACAAGGTAAGGATATAACAATTATTGCTTTGGGTAGCATGGTGACCCCTAGCCTAGGTGCAGCAGATTTATTAGCGAAAGAGGGAGTTTCTTGTTCCCTGATTAATGCTCGTTTTCTTAAGCCTTTGGACACTGAACTATATAATAACATAAAAACAAAGTTTATTTTTTCTGCTGAAGAAGGGTTGGTTTGTGGCGGTTTTGGCTCAGCCCTACAGGAGTCTTTAGATAAACCAGTTTATAAAATAGGCTTGCCTGATGAGTTTATTTCTCATGGCAGTCGAAATATCTTATTGCAAAGATATGGCTTAACTCCTGAAGGGATCGCGCAGAGGATAAAGCAATGCCTAAGATAACCATCGCGCGAGAAAGGTGTAAGGGATGTTTACTCTGTATTGGGTTTTGTCCCCGCGGCCTGATTAAATTAGATAATCACCTGAATCAGCTGGGAGTAAAGCCAGTTAAATTTAGTGATGATAAGGGCGAATGCTTAGGTTGTATGCAGTGTGCTTTAATCTGCCCAGACTGCTGTATTGAGGTTTTTAAATGAAAAAAATTTTATTGACTGGTAATGAAGCAATAGGCGAAGGAGCAATTCAGGCAGGCTGTAATTTCTATGCCGGATATCCGATTACCCCTCAGAATGAACTCACTGCTTATATGGCAAGGAGAATGACTGAAGAGAGGCGTATTTTCATTCAGGCAGAATCAGAATTGGCTGCGATAAATATGGTGCTGGGTGCTTCCGCAGCAGGGGCAAGAGCAATGACTTCATCTTCTAGTCCGGGAATAAGCCTTAAGCAAGAGGGCATTTCTTATTTGGCTGGTTGTCAACTCCCCTGTGTAATTGTCAATATTATGCGCGGAGGACCAGGTCTGGGCAATATCGCACCAGCTCAATCAGATTATTTACAGGCAACCAAAGGAGGGGGTCACGGAGATTATCGCTCTATTGTTCTTGCCCCTTCTTCAGTGCAAGAGGCATTTGATTTAATGAGGCTGGCCTTTGAGCTCGCTGACCAATATAGAAATCCGGCGCTTATTTTGGCAGACGGAATGCTCGGCCAAATGATGGAGCCGCTTCAGTTATCAGGCGGCGCTTCTTGGCCTCTAACCAAATACCGAAAATCAAAAACTATACAGCAAAAGAAATGGGTATTAGATGGCTGTAAGCATCGTAAGCCAAATATTATCAGGTCACTCCTTTTACAAGAGGGAGCGTTAGAGGAATTAAATCAGGCCTTACAAAGAAAATATCAAACAATACAAAATAAGCATCAATACTGGGAGGAGTTATTTCTCGATGATGCCCGAATTATTCTGGTTGCTTACGGGACAATAGCAAGAATTGCCCGTAGTGTAGTTAGGCAATTGAGAAAAAGGGGCAAGAAACTCGGGCTTATCCGTCCG
Source organism: Candidatus Omnitrophota bacterium (assembly GCA_050122705.1). GTDB lineage: Bacteria > Omnitrophota > Gorgyraeia > Gygaellales > JAHJCI01 > JASFIK01. Next base: position 15,454 of record JASFIK010000005.1, read on the forward strand.
ATTAGCCTCTGGCCTTTCCCCCAAAAGGCATTTCCTCATAAAACCTCAAAAAGAATCCGTTATCTGGTAACCGAGATGTCTTATGGACAGATGCTTGAGGATGTCAGGCTTGCGGTTGAAGGAAGGGCGCCGATAGAATTTCTCGGTCGGGCGGGAGGAGGAATACCCTCCGAGGAAGAAATTATAAAAAGATTAGAGATTATAATTGAAAGGCAATAAAATATATGCAGAAGATATTTAGTCACCCTAAGTCCTTACGTAAAAAATCAATGCATTATTGTCCTGGCTGTAGTCATGGCATTGTCCATCGCCTTATCGCTGAGGTAGTTGATGAATTAGGGATTAGGGAGAGAACAATTGCTATTGCGCCAGTAGGTTGCGCTGTAATTGCCTATGATTATTGGGATTTTGATGGTTGTGAAGCTGCCCATGGTCGGGCTTTAGCTGTGGCAACCGGGATAAAACGAGTGCAGCCCAAAAATATCGTTTTTACCTATCAGGGTGATGGAGATTTAGCAGCAATTGGTACCTGTGAAACAATCCATACTGCCAATCGAGGAGAGAATCTTACTGTTATTTTTATTAATAATGCTGTTTACGGAATGACCGGCGGGCAGATGGCACCCACCACCCTATTAGGCCAAAAGACAACCACCTGTCCTGAAGGGCGCAATATACATAACAGCGGTTACCCTCTAAAGATCGCTGAATTACTGAGCGGGCTGCCAGGAGTTAAATATATTGAGCGAGTTTCAGTTTGTTCGCCCCAGGAGGTAATAAGAGCAAAAAAAGCAATAAAACAAGGATTTGTAAATCAGATTAATAATCTGGGTTTTTCTTTAGTTGAGGTCCTTTCGGCCTGCCCAACATATTGGCATAAGACACCGAAGCAGGCAATAGACTGGGTAAGGGATGTGATGAGTAAAGAATTTCCTCTGGGAAGAATCAAATAGATGACCGAGAAGATTATTATCGCGGGTAGCGGCGGCCAGGGAATAATGCTTTTGGGTAAGGTGCTTGCTGAAGCAGCCTCAAAAGACGGTTTAAATATTACTTGGTTTCCTACCTATGGTGCTGAGGTGCGCGGAGGCGCTGCTCATTGTATGGTAATTATTTCTTCCCAAGAAATACCATCCCCTTATGTTAACCAAGCAGATACCTTAATTGTCATGAATGAATTATCCCTGTTAAAGTTCAGACGGAGAATAAAGGATAAGGGATTATTGTTGGTGAATAAGTCCTTGGTAAATTACAAAATAACAAAACACAAATTACCAAATATAAAACAATTCTATCTTCCCTTTACTGAAGCAGCTATAAAATTAGGAAATATAAAAGTATCGAATATGGTTGCCCTGGGTTCGTATATTGCAAAAAAGAAGATTCCCGGCAAACAAATTGTTTTTGCAGCAATTAAAGAAATTGCTCCCCCGGGTAAAAAAGATCTTATCCAGATTAATAAACAAGCCATAGAGGAAGGAATAAGAATAATAGGATGATGCGAGTAAGATTCGCCCCTTCTCCCACGGGAAATTTACATATTGGTGGAGCGAGAACTGCGCTGTTCAACTGGCTCTATGCCAAAGCAAAGCAAGGTCAGTTTATCCTGAGGATCGAAGATACCGACCAGGAGCGTTCAAAGAAAGAATATCTGGATGAAATCTTACAGAGCCTCACCTGGTTAGGTTTTGATTGGGATGAGATATATTTTCAAAGTAAGCGCTTGGATACTTATAAAGAATATGCGCTCAAATTAGTAAAAGCAGGCAAGGCGTATCTGGAGAAACCAGAAGCGATTATTTTTAAAGTTATCCCTCAGAGGATTAAAATGGATGACTTAATCCACGGACAGATAGAATTTGATGCAAGTTTAATCAAGGATCAGGTTTTGATTAAATCAGATGGCATGCCGACCTATAATTTTGCTTGCGTAGTGGATGATGCGACAATGGAGGTTTCCCATGTTATTAGAGGCGATGACCATATTTCCAATACTCCCAAACAAATACTTATATACCAGGCATTAGGGTTTAAGGTTCCTACATTTGCTCACCTACCCTTAATTTTGAACAAGCAGGGAGGTAGGCTTTCTAAGCGAACGGGGGCAACCTCAATCTCAGAGTTTCGAGAACTCGGGTTTTTGTCAAAGGCAGTAGTAAATTATTTGCTTTGCTTGGGGTGGTCACCAGGCGAGGACCAAGAGATTATCGATATAAACCAGGCATCTAGAATCTTCAATATTAACGATGCCAATAAAACTGCAGCAATTTTTGATTGGGATAAGCTTAACTGGATTAATAATCAATATATTAAGAATGCCTCTTTGGGAAGCTTAGCCGACTTAGTTATCCCTATGATAAGAAAAAGATTTCCTCAGGCAGGAAGTTGCTGTGTACATAGACAGGGCATAGAAGATTTGATAAAATTATATCAAGGCAGGATTAATACATTAGGAGATTTTTTGGATTGGGCAGACTTCTTCTTTTTAGACGATATTAAAATTGAGCAAGGCTTAAAAGATAAATTTTTTAAAATCGATTTATCAAAGGAATTCAGCATGTTTATAGAGAGACTAAATAGATTAGAACCATTTACTGTCGAGAGTATCGAAAAGGCATTCAGGGATTTAGTGGGAGAGCTTAATATAAGCTCACGTAAATTAATCCATCCTATAAGAGTTGCCCTAACTGGTAAGACAGTGGGGCCAGGTTTGTTTGATGTAATATTCCATTTGGGGAAAAGGATTACGATAACCAGGTTAAAAAAAATTATTAAACATGGAGGCTAATGTGCGTTTTTGGCCAGCCTTATCAATCTGCGGGTTATACCTTTTATTAATCGTTCTTAGCGGCTGCGAGACGTTTAAGGGAGCAGCAGACGGATTTTACAGAGATTGGCAGAATGCTAAGAAGGTGGATGACTGGATGCGCGAGCATCTCTGGTAAATTTTGCCCTGTCGTCTAATCGGTAGGACACTAGATTCTGGATCTAGGTATCTTGGTTCGAGTCCAAGCGGGGCAGAGTGACTCCATCGCTTATAATTATCGCGCGGGTGGCGGAATTGGCAGACGCGACAGTTTGAGGGGCTGTTGGCTGTTGAAGCTGTAGGAGTTCAAATCTCCTCCCGCGCACCATTTATTAATGCAAAGATGCATTCATGTATTTTTTTCAGGTAGGGTTCAAGGGGTGGGTTTCCGCTTTACTACTCAAGACTTGGCTAATGATTCCGGGGTTACTGGTTGGGTAAGAAATCTGCACGACGGTAGAGTAGAGCTGTTTGCCGAGGCAGAAAAGTCGGTATTAGAAGGTTTTCTTTCCCGCATTAAGCAGCATTTCCGCAGTTATATTCAGGATGTAGATATTCAATACCATGAGCCAACCGGAGAATTCAGCGATTTTAAAATAAGATTTTAATATGCGTTGGGGGGTTTTCTCAGACATCCATTCCAATTTAGAGGCATTAGAGGCAGTGGTTAAGGCGTATAAATCTGAGGGGATTGATGCCTATTTATGCCTCGGTGATATTGTTGGCTATGGGGCTAATCCGCTTGAGTGTATTCAGTTAACCAGAGAGATCTCCCGGATTACCATTACCGGGAATCACGATTGCGCAACAGTCGGCCTATTCCCCTTAGAATATTTTAATGATTGGGCAAAAAAGGCAGTCCTCTGGACTCGCCAGGTAATAGATTCAGCTAATCATAACTTTCTAACCTCATTAAAGTTTGATTATAAAAATAAAGACTTAATCTTGGTACACGGCAGTTTAAATCAACCGCCAGAATTCAACTATATGACTGATTTTAGGGAAGCCTCCAGGACATTTTCCTTAATGGATAAACCAATCTGTTTTCTTGGGCATACGCATGTAGTGGGTATGTTTATTCAGGACAGACAGCAAGGGATTGATTATTGCAGCGAAGTAAATTTTAAACTTAAAGAGAGCTGTCGGTATATCGTTAATGTGGGTAGTGTTGGTCAGCCTCGCGATGGCAACCATCAGGCCGGTTTTGCCATCTTCGATACCAAAAAACAGACGGTATCAGTTAAGCGGGTGAGTTATGATATTAAGTCTGCCCAGGAAAAGATTATTGCTGCCGGCCTACCTTCATTTTTGGCGGCTCGGCTTTCTCAGGGGCGTTAAAGTTGTTTAGGATAAAACAATATCTTTCGGGTGATTTTTGTCTAAGCTGCTTGCGCTGCTGTCGGTATAATTGTAAACCGAGCATCTGGGCCGCCAATATTCTACAAGAGGAAAAAAGAAGGTTAAATTTACCAGAGATAGAACTTATTCGTTATCAGTCTTCTTATATCTGTTGTTTCCTGGATCCGGGAAGTAATTTCTGTCAAATCTATGCGCAGAGACCCTTAGAATGTCGTCTTTATCCATTTCTGCTTAATCGCTGTGATGAGAAAATCTATCTTAGCTTAGATTTAAACTGCCCGGCTACTCAAAACAGATTCAATAGTAAGGAATTTAAAAAATATCTACATTATCTTATTAAGTATTTCAAAAATCCCTCAGTTTTGATTACTCTCAGAAGAAATCGCCATGCCTTTTCTGCCTATCCTGCGAGAGAGGTTTTAAACTTAACTGAGTTAGATATTTAATTAAAGTGCAATTTAAACCACTCAAACTTTCTGACCAGAGTCTCTTTGAGCAGTTTTTTAAACTGGGTGAATATAATTTGTCTGCCTATCACTTTGCTAATATCTTTATCTGGAAGAAACTTTTTCAAATTTCTTATATAATATTAGATGGGTATTTATGTTTATTCTTTAAAGATAGAAATAGCTGCTTTATGTATCTGCCTCCTTTAGGGAGAGAGCTTAATCTCTCAGTGATAAATGCCTGTTTTAAAATTATGGACCGATTGAATTCGCATAAAGCTATGTCCCGGATTGAAAATGTACCAGAAGATAATTTAGTTACTTATCAGGAATATGGATATACATATTCAGTTAAGCCAGGGGATTATCTCTATAATCGAGACGAGATTATTTTTCTTCAGGGGAATAGATTTAAATCAAAACGTGCTGGGTATAATCATTTTGTAAAACACAATAATTTTGAGTTTAGGTCTTTTCTTAAGCAGGATATTGATGAATGTTTGGCTTTATATCAGACTTGGGCTGATCAGCGAAAGGGTAAATTTAGTGATCGATTATATCAGGCAATGCTCGAGGATAATTACTCGTCTCTGAAGTTAGCTTTAGAAAATTCCTTATCACTGTGCCTTACTGGATATGTGATTAGAATTAAAGATAAACTCGCTGCTTATACCTTCGGCTTTCCAATAAATGCAAAGACATTCTGTATACTTTTTGAGATTTGTGATTTATCATATCGAGGTATTTCTCAATTTATCTTTTCCCATTTCTGCCGGCAACTAAAGGCATATCCGTATATTAATGTTATGGATGATTCAGGTTTGGTTAATCTGTCACGGGTAAAGCTATCTTATCGCCCGCTACGCATTATCGCAAATTATATTATTAAGCAAAAATATGCCTAAGGATATTAGAACTGTAGAATTTACTGTTTTCGACCTGGAAACAACAGGCCTCAATCCGCACTCAGGCGATCGGATAGTGGAAATTGCGGCAGTCAGATTAAGGGATGGACGAGCAGTAAAAGCATTTCAGTCTCTGGTTAATCCAGAGGGAAAAAGGATTTCTCCAGCAGCCTTTGCAGTAAATCAAATTAGTGACCAGATGTTGAAAGAGGCCCCCAGGATGATTAAGGCAATGCCGGTTTTTTTGGATTTTATTTCTGATTCTTGTTTAGCCTCTTATAATGCTTCATTTGATTTTGATTTTTTGTCTTCAGAGTTAAGGTTGATAAATAGACAACTCCCCACTGGTTTACAAATAGTAGATATCTTGACAATGGCAAGGCGGATGTTGCCTGGTTTAGAGCGCTATGCCTTGGGATGCGTGGCTAAACACCTTGGTATAGATAGCATACAGGAACACCGCGCCCTTTCTGATGCACAATTAGCCACACGGGTTTTTAATCACCTCAGCGCCAAACTAGTTAACAAAGGAGTTGTTGATTTTGAACAATTTATCAGCCTCTTTGGTTTAAATTCCCAGTTATTAGATAACATAAATAATGCTAAGATTGCCCGAATTCAGGAGGCTTTAAATTTAGGGGTAAGCCTTAAGATCAGATATCTTTCTAGGCATAACACTGAACTTACTGAGCGGGAGGTTATTCCTCAGACAATATTTGAGCAAAGGAATCAGACATATCTTGTGGGATACTGCAATTTAAGGAATAAGGAGCGTACTTTTAGGGTAAAAAATATATTGCAATTAGAAATAAGCAATAAATGATAAACCATAAGCAATGGCATTATTAAAAATAGATTTACCCTTTAAAATCAAAAAGCCAATACTTGCCGTAGGGGCAGATATGAAGAATAGTCTTTGTTTTGCCTTTCATAAGTCTGCCTTTATTAGTGAGGTGATTAGCGATCTGCAGATACTGGATAATTTTAAAAAATTTAAAAAAAGGGTAACTTCCCTACCCCGTCGCTTTAAATTGTTTCCCCAGATTATTGCTTATGATAAACATCCCGAATATTTCTCAACAAAATATATTCTCAATTCCCCGAAAACAAAAAATCTAAAGCTTATTCCTGTACAGCATCATCACGCACACATTGCTGCATGCATGTTGGAAAATAAATTAGATCACCAGCAGGTTATTGGTGTTGCTTTTGATGGCACTGGCTTAGGGGACGATTCAACGCTATGGGGAGGAGAATTTTTAATCGCTGATTATCGGGGTTTTCAGCGCAGCGCGCATCTGCAATATATTCCTCTCCTTGGCGGACAGCAAGCAATTATGCAACCATGGAGAGTGGCTTTGGCTTGGCTTTATCTTACCTTTGGAAATAATTTTTTTGATTTGGATTTAGATTTTCTCAAAAGGATAAACAAAAGAAACTGGGATATACTCCGGAAGATGTGGAAGCGCAATTTTAATACACCGCTTGTCTCAAGTATGGGTCGGCTTTTTGATGCTGTAGGCAGTTTACTCTTAGGGATTTACCAGGTTAAATTCGAGGCTGAGGCAGCGATAAATTTAGAGAAAGCCGCCGCTAGTTATAAAGCACAGCCACAGGGGTATGGATTTAAGATTAAAAAGAGCGGGCAGGCTTTTGTCATTGATCCAATACCAGCCCTTAAGCAGATAGTTACCGATTTAAAACATAAACACACTAAAGCAGGGATTGCTGC
>JASFIK010000006.1:0-22482 GCA_050122705.1 Candidatus Omnitrophota bacterium
TATTTTCCTTGGACAAAGCCAATTTTAACGCCTCAACCGGTGTCACTATATCGCCCCCCTTTTTCGCTTTAGTTCTCCTGTAGAAATAATCTCTACAATTTCCTTTGCTCTAATTTTAAATATGGCAACGCGCTCAGGTAAGCTTGTCTCAAAAATTCCGTGTCTTGCTTCTTTATGCACTCCTTCAATAATCCTTGTAACGCTAAATTGTATTTGTTTATTGCGAAATTGTTCGATTAAAGATTGGTATTCTCTGCCTTTCTCTATTATTTCTGCTTTTCCGTTTATCTGATAGCCTATTAAAGTATCCATATTTACTGTTGAGAGAGATACCCTCGGATTAATCTTCATGTTTCTGTATGTCTTGCCCATAATATAATCAGCCAGATAGATATAGTCATCTTCAATTTTGAGTAAAAATTTAGGAGCCACACTGGGAAGGCCTGCGAAATCAGCAGTAGCTATATTGATGAATTCCTGATTCTGCAGAAACTCCTTTATATCTTCGGTAATTATTGTTTCCCTCATTCAGTCTCCTTTCCTCAATTATACCACCCAAATCTTGGAATGATAAGCAATAAAAAGCGAGGGCCTCATAACTTGAACCCTCGCTTCTCTTAATAAATGGTTGCGGGGGCTAGATTTGAACTAGCGACCTGTAGGTTATGAGCCTACCGAGCTACCTGGCTGCTCCACCCCGCTATAGTCGTTCGCTATTGCTTATTCCTCTGGTTCTATTTTGTATAATACCTCGCCCTTGCGCACCACCCCCAGTTTATCACGAATTATCTCTTCTCGATAAACCGGATCCTGTTGGAAGCGCAGAATCTCACCCTCCAAGCGAGCATTATCTAATTCAATCTGTTCAATCCTTGCCTGTAATTGCTTATTTTTATCTTTCAATTCCTGCAATTTAGTATAACTAGGCAGGAAGATAATCAAAATAATAATTACTATTGCCAATAACCAAACTATTTTTTTTGGCATATTTAGCTTAATTTTGTTAAGGAGCCTGCAAAGCTTCCCCCTTTACCCAACTCCTCTTCAATCCTGAGTAGTTCATTATACTTACAAATTCTATCTGTACGCGATAAAGAACCGGTCTTAATCTGACCGCAACCTGAAGCTACTGCCAGATGGGCAATGGTTGTATCCTCAGTCTCGCCAGAGCGATGGGAGATTATTGCCTTGTATTTATTTTGCCGAGCAATATTAATTGCCTCTTGCGTCTCTGAGAGTGTGCCAATCTGATTTAGTTTAATCAGGATAGCATTAGCCACATTCTGATCAATGCCCTTCTTAAGTATCTTGGGGTTAGTCACAAAGATATCATCACCAACCAATTGAACCCTCTTACCTAATCTCTTGGTTAACTCCTGCCAACCTGACCAGTCAAACTCTCCTAAGCCGTCCTCAATGGAAACAATCGGATATTTATCCAACCAGCGCTCATACAGCTCAATTAGCTCTTGACTGGCTAAGGACTCCTTTTCAAACTTATAAATCCCATCTTTATGGAATGAGCTAGCTGCACAATCCAAAGCCAAACAGATATCTTTACCCGCCTGATAGCCGGATAATTTTATTGCCTCTAAAATCAGCTTCAAGGCCTCTTCATTACAAGATAGCTGCGGAGCAAAGCCACCCTCATCACCTACGGATGTATTTAGCCCCTTGGATTTAAGTAAAGATTTCAGACGATGGAAAACCTCAGCTGACCAACGCAAGGCCTCGGTAAAGCTAGGTGCGCCCAAAGGCACAATCATAAATTCCTGAATATCCAGTTTATTGTCAGCGTGCATACCGCCATTTAGAATATTCATTAAGGGGGTTGGCAAAATCCATTTATTATCCTTACCTAAGTATTTATATAAGGGCTGCTGCAAAGAATTCGCCGCAGCCTTAGCCACTGCTAAGGATACCCCTAAGATTGCGTTTGCCCCTAAGTGGGATTTATCCTTTGTGCCGTCTAAGTCAATCAGCGCGCGGTCAATTTTCTGGTAATCAGAAACCATATCCTTAATCTTAGAAAAAATCTCAGTATTAACATTATTTACTGCTCTTAGAACCCCTCTACCCAAATACCGGGACTTATCGCCATCGCGCAACTCCAGTGCCTCATTCTCTCCGGTAGATGCTCCTGAGGGAACTGCTGCCCGGCCAAAAGCCCCATCATCCAGGGAAACATCCACTTCTAGGGTAGGATTCCCGCGCGAATCAAGAATCTCTCGGGAGCAAATTTTTTTAATTTTAGCCATAGAATACTCTTATTTAAGTATAGTGAAATGATTTTATCATAACTGTTTTTCCCAGTCAAGGGAAATTGCCCTGGTAAAACTTATTGACTTTTCAAAACGGATATGTTATTGTTTTTATCTAAGGAGGTTATCGATGAATCTGCGCAAGATTAAACTATTCCTAAAATTCCACTGGATTAAAATACTCATAATTACCGGGATTATCATTGTTTTTATCTCGCTAATAATATTCCTGCGGCATGCTATTGGTGCCTGGATCCTATCTGAGCGGTATACCAAAAGGCAGATGCTTGCTCAGTATTCTGTATTCTTCTATGTTATCTTTGTTTCTCACCTTATCAGCATGCCGATCTATGCCTTTCTCTGGTATTGGTTGATGTTCAGGGGAGGGCATTTTAAGATGACCTCAATGCTGCGCAAAACCACAAAGGGCGAAGATATTAATGTGTATTGGGATGATGTTATTGGCATGGAGGAGGCAAAACAAGAAGCCCTTGAGGTAGTAAAATTAATAAAAGACCGAGCTGACCTGCAGCGCATCGGAGGTAAAATCCTAAGGGGGATGCTAATGATCGGTCCTCCTGGATGCGGCAAAACCTATCTTGCCAAGGCAATCGCTACCGAAGCGCATCTTCCCTTTCTCTCTATGTCTGGTTCAGAATTTGTTGAGATGTTTGTAGGGGTGGGAGCCAGTCGCATAAGAAAACTCTTTAAGCATGCCAGACAACTGGCTTACTCAGAGGGGGGTTGTGTATTATTCATTGATGAGCTTGACGCAGTAGGGGCTCGGCGTACGGTTGACCGGGGTTTTGGCGGACAGACAGAAGCTAATACCACGTTAAATCAGCTGCTTGTAGAAATGGATGGATTAAAAGAAAAGGATTATAATATTGTAGTATTAGGCGCTACCAATGCCCCGGAGTCATTCCTTGACTCAGCCCTGCTAAGACCTGGTAGATTCGACCGAAAAATCTATGTTGATTTACCTAATTTAGAGGATAGAGAAAAATTATTTCAATATTATATAAAGGAGGTAAAGTATGACCCTGCTTTGGATATGTCGCGCCTGGCACGCATGAGCGTGTATAAGACTCCCGCTGATATCGCCAACCTGGTAAGAGAAGCTGCCTTAATTGCCGTGCGTAATAAAAAAGATTACGTAGGCATGAAAGAAATCTCGGAAGCAACTGATAGAATCGAGATGGGCATAAAACATAAAGTTGTCTTCAATGAAGAGGAGAAAAAGAAAATTGCTTACCATGAGGCAGGGCATGCTATTGCCACATATTTTTTGCAGCCCTTTCATGATGTCTTTAAAGCTACTATTACTGCCCGAGGCGAAGCCTTGGGTATGATCGTGCCCCATCCGCGTGAAGAATTACACGTGCATACAAAAGAAGAATGGTTAGGCAAGATAAAATCTTATCTTGGTTCATATGTTGCAGAAAAATTAAAATTTGGTACCTCCACTACCGGTGTTGGCCAAGATTTCCGTATGGCCATGTTACATGCCCATCATATGGTCTGGAGTTATGGCATGGGAAAGTCAGGAATGGTAGGAGATTATACTCTGTTGGAAAATGGCCTGGATCAAGGTAGAGGATTTCGGTCGCTACAAAACGCATCCTTTCTTTCCGAAAAGTTGAAAGAGCGGCTAAATCAAGAAACTCAGGATATTCTTCAAGAATGCTTGAAGGAAGTTGAGAAATTACTTAAAGAACAATCTAATCTGCTTGATCGGTTCGCCGAAGAACTGCTTGCCAAAGAAGAGCTCGATTATGATGAAATTGAGGCTATATTTAAAGAATATGGCATTAAGCGACCTACATCATATACATCATAACCAGAATGACCTTATCGAGCTTCCCTCAACTTACAAATACTAAATCCTATTTCTGTATGTTCTTATCAGGATTAATCAGTGCTATTCTGATTTCTGGCTGTGCCATAAAAGAAGAAGAGCAATTATATACCAAAAGCGAGGCAGAGCAAAAATTTATCCAAATCTGTAAAAATGAATACAACTGGAATGTAAATACTGCGTACGTCGGCAGTGCCCTCTGGATATACATACCCTTTGATGAGGATATCCTCAAATTCAAGGTAAACAAATTTCCCCAGATAAATAGATTCTCAGTCGGGTTCCTCAACGGTGAATATACAAAAGAAACATTTCAGTTTGAATACCAGATTACCCCCCTGGCTAAATCAGAAGAAGATAGAGGTTTTACCTATAGCCTCACTGATAAGGTAAGCCAAGACTTTCACCACTTATTACAAACCATCCAGCGGGTATTCTTCAATGCCGAAGAAGAACAGCAACCCGAATTTTATGTGCTCGTATTGGCCGATATAGTTAATGGCGTAGAGGCTAAGTATACCATTTATGCATTGGATTTAAAAAAGGCTTTTAGTTATGCCCTCCCCTGGGAGGAATACTACAAAAGAATTTTGCAGGATATGCGGGGTGACCTGGCGATTATCCACGATAAGACTGGTCGCCACCTAACCTATGAAGAAATAACCCTGGGTCAATTCTTAGCCAAACAGATTGTGCAACGCATCAGGCTAAGATTTTTAAGTATGGATTTTAAGCTAACCGGAACAATTGAAGAAGAAATTTTAGAAATTATATCATATTGTCTGGGAACTTATGAATTTATTGACTATTTGATGGTGGTTTTAAATGATTTAACCACCGAGGGAAAAACCATAACCTATCGCTTGGATATAGAGGAAACTACTGAATTATAACCTTCCTGCCTTCTATCTTCAATCTTCCTTCAACAAATAATCTAACTGCCTGAGGATATATCTTGTGCTCTATTTTATGGATTTTCGCTTCCAGGGACACCAGGGTTTCCTGCTCATCTATCTTAACTGGCGCCTGCAAGATTATTGGGCCGTGGTCCATCTCCTCATCAACAAAGTGCACGGTAACCCCAGTAACCTTGACCCCATATTCAAAAGCATCCTCAATACCCTGGATTCCTTTGAACGAAGGCAGGAGCGCAGGATGAATATTCAGGATTTTAAATTTAAATCTCTGGACAAACTCTAGACTAAGCATGCGCATAAAACCTGCCATGACAATCACATCTATTCCTGCCTCTTGGAGGCGCTGGATAATTCTGTCTTCAAAGTCCCTCTTGCTGGTAAAGTCGCTTCGCTTTATCAGAAAAACTCCAACCCCTGCACGTTTGGCCTTGCCGATTACTGCAGCCTTGGGATTATCGCAAACTAACAGGGAAAGATGGGCAGGAATCTTTCCCTTTTTTACTGCCCTGGCAATTGCCGAAAAATTTGTCCCTCTTCCAGAGGCAAAGACTGCAATATTCATCTATTCCTCCTATTTATTCTCGCATAATTATACATTTCACCGGACAGGCCTCAACGCAATCACCACAGGAAGTACATTTATTATAATCTATCACTGCCAAATTATCAATCACATGTATAGCATCAGCTGGGCAAGCCTTTTCGCATTTACGACAGGCAATACAACCTACCGGACAGACGCGGCGTGTATCCCGGCCAATATCATGGGAACGACAAGCAACAATTACCTTGCTGGAAATAGGAATAAGGCTAAACAATCCTTTAGGGCAAGCCTGGACACATTTTCCGCAAGCAGTACATTTATCAATGTCAACTGCTGGTAAACCGTCCTCAGACATAGTAATCGCATCAAAGGGACAAACCCTTGCACAGGTACCAAAACTAAGACAGCCATATACGCATTGCTTTTGTCCATGCAAAACCAGATTGGCTGCTGTGCAATCCTCTAGGCCATTATATTTAAATCTGTCCTTTACCTTATCGCCGCCACCACAATGTAAAACAGCCACCTGCTTGACCTTTGTCTCTAACCTTATCCCCAGGGTATTGGCTACGCTTTGCCTGGCATCCTCCTCCATTACTCTGCAAGAATCCAAAGTAGCCTTGCCTTTAATCAATGACTGAGCAAACGCCATACAGCCAGGCATACCGCAGGCACCACAGTTTACTCCCGGCAGGCAAGCAACAACTTTATCCAAATGTGGATCAGTAACCACGCAGAATTTCTTAGAGGCAACTGCCAATCCCAGGCCAAATAATAAGCCCAAACTACCCAAAACTAATATTGCAATAACTGTTTCCATTAAAAGCGGAATCCATTAAACCCCATAAACGCCAGACTCATCAACGAGGCAATAATAAAGGCAATCGGAATGCCGGAAAGGGCTTCAGGAACATCGGTTAAATCCAGGCGCTCTCTTATGCCTGACATCAAGAGCAGCGCCAGGGTAAAACCTACACCAGCAAAGAATGACTGTAGGAGAGACAACCCAAAACTTGCCTCAACAGGATTACCCTTGAGGAAAAAGCTATTAATATTTAAAACGGTTACTCCCAAGACTGCACAGTTAGTGGTAATCAGAGGCAAATATATACCTAAGGCGCGATAAAGCGCGGGTGATTTCTTCAGAATAATCATCTCCGCCAACTGCACAAAACTGGCGATTACCAGGATAAAAACAATGGTGCGTAGATAAATTAGATTCAGGGGTACCAGGATGAACCGATAAACCAACCAGGTCAAAAATCCAGATAGGGTCATTACAAATATTACTGCCAGGCCCATGCTCACAGCTGGCTTTATTTTTCGTGAGACCCCCAAAAAAGGACACAAGCCAAGAAATTTGGAGAGCACGAAGTTGTTAATGAAAACCATACCGATAATTGTGGAAATTATTATTCTTAAATCCATGCCTATCTCTTACCCTTCGATTTAATCAAATTGGTCAAACCAATAAGTATACCAAGTGTAAGCAATGCCCCAGGAGGCAGAATCATTATGGTTGCCGGATGATAACCCTCAAATAATGTAAACCCGAGAATCTTACCGCTACCCAGGAATTCCCGGACTATTGCCACACAAGACAAAGCCAAGGTAAACCCCAGGCCCATTCCCAAGCCATCTAATATGCTTGGCATAATCGTATTCCGGGAGGCAAAGCTCTCTGCTCTACCTAAAATAATGCAATTTACTACAATTAATGGCACAAATATCCCCAACTGCTTGGCAAGCTGCGGACTAAAAGCAGCCATCAATAATTCAACAATAGTAACAAACGAGGCAATAACTACAATAAAGCAGGGAATGCGAATCCGGGTAGGTATAATATTTCTTATCCCGGAAATTATACAATTGGAAAATACCAGCACAAAACTTGCTGCAATGCCCATACCCAAGGCATTCTCTAAGGAAACTGAAACTGCCAGGGCAGGACATAGCCCTAAAGCAATTACCAAAATGGGATTTTCTCGGAATATTCCTTTACTAAATTCCTTAAATAAATATTTCATGTTCCATAAATGCGTGGACGGAAAAATCTATCCAGCAATGGTACAGTAGCGTTCATCATCAGTATGGCAAAGGAAACACCCTCTGGATATCCGCCCCATTTGCGAATAACAAAGGTAAGTAAACCACAGCCAAACCCGAAAATTAACTGCCCCTTTCTAGTCAGGGGCGAGGTAACATAGTCAGTGGCCATAAAAAAGGCACCCAGAATAACCCCTCCGCTCATCAATGAAAATAAAACATTTGCAGCTACCTCTTGTGAACCACCCCAAACCCAGGTCAATGTCCCCAAGGTAAAAATAAAGCTTAAAGGAATATGCCAGCTGATAATCCTGCGCCATAACAAGAACACTGCCCCTAATAAAAGAAAGGCAATGCAAACCTCGCCAATACAGCCAGCACGATTCCCTAAGAATAAATCAAAATAATTAATCCCCATCTGATAAATGTTATCTGCCTTGCCATCTTTTAGAAGTGCCAAAGGGGTTGCACAGGTTAGACTATCTGGGTAAGTAAAAGGCTTGGTAAAGGTAACCATATAGCTTGGCCAGGCAATCATCAAGAATGCACGCCCAACTAAGGCAGGATTAAATATATTCTTGCCCAACCCGCCAAAGGCCTGCTTAGCCACAGCAATCGCAAAGAAGCTTCCTGCACAGGCCATCCAGATGGGCAGGCTTGAGGAAAGATTATAGGCAAGGAGTAATCCAGTCAAGGCGGCGCTCCCATCGGTTATGCTTATTCTTTTGTGTCTAAGCAATAATATAATTGCCTCCGTAATTATTGCGGTAACTATACAAGCAATAATTATCCATAATGCCCTTAGTCCAAAAATAAATATACCCCCTATGCCGCTGGGTAGCAGGCTTAAAAAAACTATCCACATAATTTGAGAAATCGATTCCCCTTTATGGATATGCGGAGATATTGAGAGTAACTTATTGTTCATGCCTTAACACCTCCTGGGCCTTTTCTTTTATTGAGTCAATCATCGCGCTAGATGAAATTGTTGCACCGCTAATCGTATCAAATTGCGCATCAATATCTTTATCCTTAAACTGGCTAAGAAATTCATCTTCTACTATGCGCGAACCAATTCCCGGAGTCTCTTTATGCTCCAGGACTATAACTCTAATGATATTACCTTGCGGGCTTAATGAAACAACTGCTTTTATATCACTAGAGTACCCATAGGCATCAGCAATAAAAACATAGGCAATAAGATTGCCTTCGGCGTCCTTGGCCTTATATAAGACTAAATCGCCTTCTTCAATCTTCTCAATCACCTCGGGCGACTCTGGGAGAACCTCTTCTACGGCTCTTTTCTCCTCTAACTTACGCTGCTCGATAATGCGCGGCTGAGTAACATCAAAAACTAAGGCCAACAGACCACCTGCAACTATGCAAATTAAAAAAAGTATAATGCTGAATTTTGCAATCTCTCTCATTTGTTTTTTAGTTTAGCATATTTTATTGACTGAACCAGATTCCTTTTTGCCGGGCATAAATAAGCACACAATCCACATTCGATACAATCCAAAGGACTGTAAGACCTTGCTAATTCCCAATTATTGCGCTCAACTGCCAGGCTAATCAGGCAGGGCCAAAGATTCACCGGGCAGTTGCGTACACACTCCCCACAGCGAATACAGCTATCTTCTCTGTATGAATACGCTCTCTTGCTGCTTAAGAGAATAACTGCGCTACTCGTTTTAATCACCGGTGCCATTTCTGAATACTGGGTAATGCCCATCATCGGACCGCCGATAATTATCTTAGCTGGATTATTCTTTAGCGGCTGACAGAACTCAATCAGTTCCTTAATCGGGCTACCAAGGCGTACCAGAAGATTCTTAGGGCTAGCCAGACAATCGCCGGTCACTGTAACTACTCGCTCATAAAGTGGTTTATTTTTATAAACTGCCTCGTATATGGCAAATAGCGTACCTACATTATGCACTAACACTCCAATATCAAAGGGGAGCTTGCCTGAGGGAACCTCTTTTCTTAAAATATGCTTAATTAATTGCTTCTCGCCTCCTTGCGGATATTGCGACCTTAAGACTACTAATTTTATGGATTCTTGATTATCAATTCTTGATTTAAAAGCCTTAATCGCATCAGGCTTATTGTCTTCAATCGCTATATATACTTGTTTTATTCCTAAACAACGCACAACTAAATCTACGCCTTTAAGAATCTGGCTAGTTTTCTCAATCATTAGGCGATGGTCTGCGGTTGCATACGGCTCACACTCAACGCCGTTTAAAATAAGGGTATCTACTGGCTTGGGAGGAGTCAGCTTGATATGAGTAGGAAAACCAGCTCCTCCCAAACCAACGATACCTGCCTGATAAACTTTCCGGCGTATCTCATCAGGGGTTAATCTTTCTATCTCTTCAGCTAAACGGCTTCGCTGAGCCAGCAATTCCTCCCTTCCATCATTCTCAATCACTATTGAGTTGCATATCCCAGCTGTAGGATGCGGCCAATTTTCAATTGCAGTTACTCTACCAGAAACTGAGGCATGCACAGGACTTGAGACAACAGCATCGCAACTGGCTATTTCCTGGCCTAAAAAAACCTCATCGCCGATTTTGACGGTGGGTGAGTTTGGCTTTCCAATATGCTGGATTAGGGGAAGAAAGACCTTCTTGGGGGGAGGTAATTTTTCTATGCCATGATGCTCAGTGTAGGATTTATTTTCCTTTAACCTAACCATGGGATTTTACGCTGAAAAATAAGATTGAGTAAGCCTAACAGAATGAATAAACCAGCTACCACCATAAGTATATTATTGGGAGGAATCCATTTAGCCAGAAATCCGCTTAAAAACATGAACAGGAAAAAACCAAGATGTAATAAAACCTCTAAAGAGGTAAACACCCGACCCATCATTTGATCCTGACTGCTCTTATGAATCAAGGTCGTGCAAGAAATTACGATTGGCGAAACCACCATGCCTAAGATAACTGCCAGGCTCCCGGCAACTAGAAAATAGGGATAATGGGTCAAGCCTAAAACAAAGACAGCCAACATCAAGCCAGTAAGAATCAAAGAGAAAAATATTGCTTTAAAATGAGAAATGCGCTGTCCAAAACGACCATAAATTAAAGACCCCACAAAAAGCCCCGCACCCAAAAACATAATTATAAAACCCAAATCTCTGGTTGCTGACTGGAGTGCCTCTTGCACAAATACAATCATTACCACATAGATTGCTCCTAAGGCCCCGCCCAGGAAAAACATGATTGCGCCGGTTAACCTGACATTCTTTTGTTTGATAAAATAGACTATTCCCTCTTTTATCTCCTGGATTACCGATTTTTTAATTACCTCCACAATCTCTCTACTTAATTGCTTGATCCTCAAATGAACTGCCTTTCTTTTGCGAATAGAAAAAATCAATGTTCCCGAAATAAAAAAACCAGCAGCATTCAGACAAAAACCGCCCTTGGCCCCTAACCACTCTACCAGCAACCCTCCGATCCCAAAACCGATAACTGCTGCGATCATTGCAGTGGTATTAATCAGGGAATTAGCAATTAGTAGATTTTCTTTTTTTACCAAATCAGGAAGAATTGAGAGTTTTGCAGGAATAAAAAAACGACCCACCGAAAAGATTATAAATATCAAAATATAGATTAAACTAAATGGCTTTTGCAAAAGCAAAAATAACGGTATCAGCAAAACCAGGCTGGCGCGCAAAAAGTCACATACGAACATAGTCTGACGCCTGTCCCAGCGGTCTACATAAACCCCCGCTACTGGCCCAATCAGGAACACTGGTAATATGGTAAAGGAAAGGATTTTGGTTAGTTGGATCGTTGAGCCAGGAGCCTGCATATATACCAGGCCAATCAAGGCCATTTGAGCAAGGCGCTCGCCGAATTGAGAGATAATCTGACCCAACCAGAGAAAAAAGAAATTTCTGTTTTTTAATACCTCAGTGAACTTAGTCATTAGATTATAAAAAGCCCACGGTCCGGATTGAACGGACGACCGGCGATTTACGAAACCGCTGCTCTACCAGCTGAGCTACGTGGGCAGAAATCCAAAGGTGAATAATCTAGTCTTGAATTTAAAGTGCCGAGGGCGAGAATCGAACTCGCCACGCCGGCCTTTTCAGGGCCGCGCTCTACCACTGAGCTACCTCGGCATCTTCGCTTGCTAATGCTTATTCTCTAAGTAAGTATCCTGTCTTTTGGTTCAATCTTCCAAGGATGCATGGCAATAATGATGGCAAAAAATAAGGTATAAATAAGCCAATCTCGACCAATTAAAATTACTGCTAGTCCCGGATATCCTCCGTAGGCTTGAGTAAATTCTTTTATCAAGGAAGAAATAAAAAGAATTATTAATACAAAGGGGGTGATAAACTTTATAGATAAATCCCACCACCACTTCTTCAGGCGCCATACGCTATAGTGATTAATGTGTTGCCTAAGCACTTTGGTTTTATAAAACCAGCCTAAAATCAAACACTCAAAAATGCCCCCTAAGACAAGTCCGTATTGAGTAAGAAAATGATCCACTATATCCAACCAGTGCAGACCAGCCTGGGTGGCAAAAATTAAACCTCCTAAAAACCCCAGTAGTGATAACACCGAGATTACAATCTTCCTGGGATAATGGAACTTATCAATAATCGCAGCCGTAAACGCCTCGAGGATAGAGATTGCCGAAGATAGTCCCGCAATAACTAGAATACCAAAAAACATCAATCCAAAAATGGTGGGGAAATAGGGTAACATACTGATTGCCTTGGGATAAACTACAAAAGCCAGACCTATAGATTCACTCACTACCTCACTCATCGGCTGAGAGGTAGTTTGAGCCATATAACCTAAAACAGAAAACACTCCCAATCCGGCAAATAAGGAAAAAAGGCAGTTGGCCATGCTTATCTTGCAGGAATCCTTTACTATCTGACTCTTCTGAGGTAAATAAGAAGCATAGGCAATCATTATCCCAAAACCCAAACTTAAGGTAAAAAATATCTGACCAAAGGCATCCATCCATACACCGACATCTTTAAGTCGAGTAAAATCTGGTTTTAGATAAACCGACAACCCCTCTCTGGCACCTGCCAGACCCATACTCCAAAAAACAATGATCGCAGTAAGGATTAATAAAAGGGGCATAAATATCTTATTTGCTCTCTCCAGGCCCTTTTGCACACCACTAAAGACAATCAGCCAGCTTAAAAACCAGACCAGAAGCAAAGAAAGTATTATCGGGGTTCTCAAATCTCCTATAACAAAAGGGCCATCACTTACCATAAGAAATTTTTGGAAAAAGAAGGAATTGGGATCCTGACCCCATCCAAAGTTAAAAGAAAGAAAAAAGAAATTCACACACCAGGAAATAACCACAGAATAATAGAGCACAATACCAAACATCACAAATATAACCTGCCACCAACCAAGCCATTCCCACTTTTTAGAGATACTGGCAAAGCTTGCCGGAGCTGATCCTCTCATCTTATGGCCCAAGCCTATCTCCAGAATCATCATTGGAATACCAACAACCAAAAGGGCAATAAAGTAAGGAATCAGGAATGCCCCACCTCCATTTTTGTAACAGAGATAGGGAAATCTCCAGATATTACCTAAACCAATTGCAGAGCCAATGGCGGCAAGTAAGAACCCAAAATGGGTCTTCCAGAGAGGTCGGTGATGAATAAATGTATCCTTTTGTTCCATAGCTTATTAATATTCTAAAATTATACCTGAAAATGTCAGCTTGTAAATATAAAAAGGCTAAGCTCTCCAAACAGATTAATTAAGGATAACTTTTACTGGCTGGCCTTTTCTTGCCTTGAAGTAATCCCTTGCATTGCCAAGGCTTACCGATATCTCCAAATTCCCAAAACTGCCAAATATTGCCAATGGTTTATTTTTCTTTACTGCTAAGTAACTCCTGCTCAACTGATCAAACAACTTATGTTTAAGAGAAATTCGGAAATTACGCCTTCCCACAAATCTTATAAAATCAGCTTGTTTAATATTGCTGATTAAATTCCCAAAGCGGTCAATATAAATTATCTCACCCTGCAAGGTGTTCCCTTTAATCCTTACTGAGGGAAACATAAGCCGCTGATAACCTTTCTGAGGAGTCCCAAACCCAGCTATGTTCATACCGCGCGATAAATAAGCAGCCACCGGAGCAAATATATCCCGGCCGTGAAAAGTAGATGAAACTGGTCTCAGGAAAAATCTCTGATTATTTATGCAAACCTGATTAATTACCTTTTCTTCCGCCTCTAAGGCAAGACTTAAAACACCATTATCTGGACCGATAAAATAATAATTCTTACTTTTTGCAATGATTGCCTTTCTTTTCGAACCAACACCAGGATCAACAACTACCAAATGGATTGTCCCAGGAGGGAAATAATGATAGGAGGATTTAAGTAGGAATGCTGCCTGGAAGATATCGCCTGGATTAATGTTATGAGAGATGTCAATAATCTCTACCTTTGGATTTATCCGAAGGATGACTCCCTTGATCACGCCCGCAAAATTATCACCCAATCCAAAATCAGTCAACAGGGTAATAATCATTAATCCTTCTTTTCTAAATACTCATCTACAGTATCGCCGATAATCTTCTTATGCTTTTCATCAACCGATAAAAAAGCTAGGTGTGTATCATATATTAGATTACCGACTACTTCTTTAGATTCTACTACTGAAGCAACCAGCTCAATTGGATCAGGATCAAAGGGTAGGCGAATTTCTAAAGCCAATTTCGCACCAATGCCAAACTTGCGATTAGTAGTCAGCCACATCCCCCCTAAGCCGAGATTCTTGGTCTGGCTTATATCAACATTGCCCTTTTCTTCCAGGACCCGATAGGAAACTACAAAGCGATGTTCTGCCCGAATAAACTTCCTTCTTTCCGGTCCGCTGTACACCATTCTATCCTCCTTTCTCGAAAAATCGCTTAAAATATGCGGGTAATTCTGCTTCCAAATGAATCGTCTCTGAGGTTACTGGATGTAAGAAATCTAATCCCTGCGCATGTAAACATAATCTCTTTGCCTTGATTTTAAAATCCCTGCGAAAGGCAAATCTATCCTCTCCCATAATCGGATGCCCGATTTGTTTAAAATGAATACGGATTTGATTCTTGCGCCCAGTTTTCGGCCTAACCCTAACCAGGCTAAAATCCTTAAGCCTGTGTATTATCTCAAAACGCGTCAATGCTGACTTACCATTAACCGGATTTCTTATCCAGCCCTGATTCTTAGTAGGCCTACCATAAACTAAAGCAAGATAGGTTTTCTTAACCCTCTTTTCTCTAAACGCCTGCATCATTCTTTTTTGTATTGATTTTCCTTTAGCAAAGATGATTAACCCTGAGGTCTGCTTATCCAGGCGATGACAAGGATGCAAGCGGTGTCCAGAGCCTTTATTTCTAAAATCATCATTCAATATCTTAACCAGCGTACGCTTTTGCTTCCCCGGTGCAGGTATAGTAATCAGGCCTGAGGGCTTATCTACTACCAGAAGCCAATCATCCTCGTAAACAACAGGAATATTCACTTTATCTTAAGGGATTCCTTAGAGAATCTCAAGCATTCTCTCAATAGCCATTCTTGCCCGGCGACGAATCTGATGAGAAACCCTAACCTCAAATTTTAACTCCTTGAGAGAATCAAGAATCCCTGTGATGGTCGTGCGCTTCATATCCGCACAAACTGCTCTTTCTGTAACCGGATAAAATTCCCTTCCGGGACTATCCTTCTTAAGCCTATAAATCAGACCTACCTCAGTACCGATAGCAAATTCTTTGGCTTTATTCGACTTAGCAAATCTAATCATCTGACTTGTGGAAAGTACAGCAGAAGATAAAGCAATTACTTCAGGTAAACACTCAGGGTGTACAATAACACAAGCCTTTGGATGAAACCGCTTTGTTCTTCTAATATCTTCCGGAGAAATTTTAACATGGATAGGGCAAAACCCTTCCCAGGCAATCAACCTTCTTCCTGTTCTAGACGAGACAAAATCAGCCAGATTCTTATCAGGAACAAAGATAATCTCCTTCTTACCCTTCAAGGCATTTATCACTGCTATTGCATTAGCTGAGGTACAACAAATATCCAATTCTGCCTTTACCTCTGCCGAAGTATTAACATACCCCACAACTGTTGCCTGTGGATGCTTCTGTTTTAGGCTTCTTAGCTGCCTTCCGGTAATCATATCCGCCATTGGACAACCAGCACTGATGTCTGTCATTAAAATCTTTTTATCGGGACAGAGTATGGAAGCGGTTTCCGCCATAAAATGCACACCGCAGAAAACCACTACCCTGGCTTTTGTCTTAGCAGCAATACGGCTCAATTCCAAAGAGTCTCCACAATAATCAGCAACCTCTTGTACTTCCGGCAATTGATAATTATGAGCCAGGATTATTGCCCGGCGCACTTTTTTTAGCCTCTTAATATCCTTAATTATATCCTTTTCTAGTTTCCTCATCTAATTATACCGCCACCCATCACTATATCACCATGATAAAATACCGCTGACTGCCCTGGGGTAATCGCAAATTGAGGCTGCCTAAATCTGACTCTCAGGGTTCTCCCGCAGCGCAGAATCATTGCCTCTGCCTCTTGATGATTATACCTTATCTTTACCTTATAAACAACCTTCTTTTTTAAGAGCCTCAGGATAAAACTCGACTGGACAACCGTAAATTCTCTGCCATAAGCATCCCCTAAATCTCCTAGGACAATCTGATTTTTCGCTGGATTAATCCCAACCACATAAGCACGCCGACCCAGGGCAATGTTTAATCCCTCCCGCTGTCCAATAGTGTAAAACGGTATGCCTTGATGCCTGCCTAAAACATTACCTGCCTTATCCACAACCGGTCCTGATTTTATATCCGCAGTCACTCGCTTTTTTAAGAATCCACGATAATCTGCGCCCGGCAAAAAACAAATCTCCTGACTCTCTTTTTGTTGTGCTACCGGTAGCCTTAAGCGCCTGGCAATCTTAATCACTTCTTGCTTGGTTAAATTTCCCAGAGGAAATAAAAGATGGCTTAATTGTCTCTGGTTAAGGCGGTATAAGAAATATGACTGGTCTTTATTTTTATCTTGACCCTTTCTAAGCAGAAAGTCAGCTCTTGATTTTATTTTTCGCGCATAATGACCGGTTGCCAGAAAATCACAGCCCCAGGCAAGGCTATGTCTAAGCAGGGCTCCAAATTTTACATATTGGTTACAACGCACGCAGGGATTGGGTGTCTTTCCTGAAAGATATCCATCTGTAAAATTATTAATTACTTTATTTTCAAGATCCCAAGTCAAATCCACTACCCGATGGCTGATGCCCAAGGAATCAGCAACCCGACGGGCATTCTTTACTGACTGACCATCTAAAAAATTAAAAGCCATGGTTACTGCCGTAACATTAAAACCCTGATTCACCAGGATTGCTGCTGCCACAGAAGAATCAACTCCTCCGCTCATGGCTACTGCAACTGACTTTTTTCTCTTTACCATTCTATTCTCATTCCTGCTTCAGCCCAACGGCCCGGACTGGGTATGCCCTCTAAGTCCTGATATTCTACATTCAACACATTGCTGATCTTACAAAATATCTGAAAATTTTTGTTTATATCGCGTCGAACCGATAAATTTAGCAAAGCCCATCCATTACGGTGTGGCCTTTTTTTATATTGTAACTCCACGGATAAGAAAAATAAAGGCAAATCAAGCTCAAGAAATGAATTGAACAGATGAGCTGCGTAATTGCTACCATATTTATAAAGCCATCCTATGTCCTTAAGGCGTTTATCAATATAAGCATAATTAAAGCCTCCCCTTAGGAGAGGATTAATTCTTTTCTCAAAATGGGTTTCCATACCTATGCAATCAGCCTCCAGCATATTTCTTGCCTGCCAAAAATCAGCCGGATTTTTCTTTACCCAATTGATTAAATTATCCTCCTGCCTAAAGAACGCGGTTAAGCCCATATTTAAGCCTGCCTGCTGATAACCATAACCTAACTGATAGGTCAATAATTCCTCTGGCGAGAGATTAGGATTGCCCCTTGTTTGAGGATCCTGATAGTAATTTTCTGTAAATGTTGGCCTTCTCCTGATAAAAGAAATGCCTAAATCAAACTGCTGATATTGGTCAAGAGAATAACCTAACCTTATTGAACCTCCCAGCCTATCTTTGAAGTTAGCAAAGTAATCAAAAACAAAATTACTGTCTACAATCATTTGTGCGGTTAATTGCTTTTGCATATTTGTAGATATACTATAATGACTCCGTCCATGCCTTCCCATTCGGGTAGAATTAATTCTCTCCTCCTCAAATCCTAAATCTAGACAAAGTGAATCAAGTAACTCCCCCTGCCTCTTCACCGACACCCCTGCGGCAAATAAATCAGTGCGATGGTGATTTAAATAATCTGATTTGAGTCCGCTCGTATCCAACATAAACTTGTCAAAGTGACGACGCCAAAGAAATCTGGGTTTAAATGATAAATCTTCGAGCTTTAAATTAAATCTTGAATCTAAAATCAGGGTCTTTGTCCACTCCCTTGAGGGATAACCGCTGTGGGGGGTATAAAAATCATAAGCTCCGAATTCCTTTTCATTATAGCCTAAGAATAATGCTGCTTCTTGCTCAGGGGAAAACTTAAAATTAGAATACAAGTTTGTGATTAATGTCTTAAAATCTGTATCGTCGCGAAATCCCCTAGATTCCCGTCTCTCTAAAGACAATTTTAGACCTGGCCTATCCATTTTATTAGAGATGATTAATCTGCTGGCATAAGTCTGGTATTGACCATAAGAATTTTCGAATGAGTTCTCTGAATCTTTGGCTGATTTAGGAATTATATTAAGCGTCGCCTGAAATGGGTCTAATTCGATAGTCTCGATATCCTCTAAGGATAGTGGGATATCGCTGTTGTGATGGCCAGTCTGAGGATCATTAATGCGCTGGCCGTTGAGTAAAATACTTAACCCCTCAAAACCCAGTCCGCGCAGAGAAAAATCAGTCTGCACCCCATAATTGAGTACACGCGCCTGTGTATCAATCCCCAGCAGGCCAATCGCTTCAGAAATAGATCTGATTGATGAATCTCTTAAATCTTCACTCTCAATACAATATTTATTACTCAAACTGGATGACTTAAAGACCTCAATCTTCTCTAAGGTGTGTGGTTGCTCAGCGAATACCGACAGGCTGTATAATAAAAATAAAAAAATAAACCCGCAGCTTTTTACCATAAGATAGTATTATAAAAAGGTGCGGGATAATTGTCAACTTACAAAATTATTATCGTTTACAATGTATGATATCTCCGGACATTACCCTTTCAATAAGCCCTGAATCATTGCGTATCAGTAATCCACCATCCTGATCAATATCGATTGCCTCACCCACCAACTGAAGCCTCTGTCTACTCATGCTTAACCTCACCCTTCTGCCTAAGGTTATGCTAAATGCACGCCATTTATCAAGTATTTGTTTAATTCCCTGCTTCTTGAATTGCAAATAGCTTTGCTCAAAACAGGCCAATACACTCTGTAATACCCCCAAACGAATAACCTCTTGTCCGGTTATCACCTTTAAGGAAGTAGCTTGAGGAGGAAGTGTTTTTCTATCGTTATTTACATTTATTCCCACCCCAACAATAATTGCATAAACGGTATCTGTTTCAGCGCTTAATTCAGTCAATATTCCGCCCACTTTCTTATTGTCTAATAAAATATCGTTGGGCCATTTTATCTGCGCCTCAACGCCTAATTGTTGCTTTAGGCCTTCACAGATTGCCACAGCAGAAATAAGGGTTAAAAGCGGGGCTTGTTGAGGAAGAATATTAGGTTTTATAATCAGGGAAAAATATATCCCCTTATATTTAGGAGACATCCACAACCTGCCCATTCTTCCCCGGCCCTTTGTCTGACTCTCAGAAATTATCAACGTGCCCTCAGGTGCGCCATCAAGCGCTAACTCCATTGCCCTATCCATTGTCGAGGATAGGCTTTCATAATAATGGATAATTCTCCCGATCGTCCTGCTCTTCAAAAAATAGCTAATCTCCCAGGGGAATAACCGGTCAGGGCAAGAAAGCAGGCTATATCCTAAATGGGGGACTGCAGCAATATCATAGCCTAATTCTCTTAATTCCTGGATATGCTTCCATATTGCTGCCCGGCTGATGCCTAACTCTTGGCTTAGTTCCTCTCCGGAGATATGACCTGACTTCTTTTTTAGAAAATATAATATCTCCTGATTAACCATATTATTAATTGGAATTGAAACTGATGAATTTGTTCAAGCTACCCGAGCGGTAACCCTCTAGGTCTAAGGTTATATAATCATAGCCTAATCGCTTAAGATAACCCCCAACCATAAGGCGGCAGGAACCAGCTAAGCGGGAAATGTGCTTTTTGTCTAACTCAATACAGGCTAATTTTACTTGACCATTCTTCAAGGCCCTATTACCAACAACCTGGGATAAATTATAATGCCTCAGTCTCACTTGTTGGAAGCCAAATCCTCTAATGTATCTTTCCGCCTTTTGAATCATCTCTAAATCCTTAAGTGAAATCTCCTGGCCATAGGGTATTCGGGAGGCAAAACATACGGTATTTGGCTTATCCCAGGTAGGAAGACCAAGCAGCTTACTTAGCCGATAAACATCCTGCTTGCTGATTGCGCATTCCTCTAAAGGCGAACAGACATTAAATTCTCTTTTTGCTTGATTGCCTGGCCGAAAATCCTGAGAGTCTGAGGCATTGCTGCCATCAAGCAAGAAATTAATCTTGGCTTTCCGGGCAACAGACCAAATTCTTCCAAACAACTCTCTCTTGCAATAATAGCATCGGTTAACTGGATTCTTAATAAAGGTGGGAATCTTGAATATATCGAATTTGATAATCTTGTGTCTTGCTTTAAAGTCTTTGGCCATACGACGGGCAAACCTCAGTTGCTCCTGCGGGTAGATCGGAGATTCGGCAGTTACTGCTAAAACATTGCTACCCAAAGTCTGTTTGGCTACTCTCAATAGCAAAGAGCTGTCTACCCCGCCTGAATAACAGATTGCTACCCTCTGCATTTGCTCTAATCGGGTAACCAGTCTGGTTAATTTCTTCCTTAACATAGTTATTAGAAATGTATCTCCATTGCCCTGGTTGGACAAACCTTTACGCAGAGCTCACAGGCAATGCATTTATTATCATAAAAATGCACCTTACGGGTAATATGGTCAACTGCTAAGGCACCAGTAGGGCAAATCGGAACACAAACCCCACAATCAGTACATTTGGCCTCATTGCGGATAATATCCTGACTTAAGGACTGAATCCTTACCCCGCAGGAAACCAGATACTCTACTCCCCGGTTAAAATCAGCCTCCTGACCACTTAACTCCAAAACCATTAATCCCTCTTCCTGTGGAGTAACATATGCCTTAAGAATATTAAACTGAAGATTATAATCCTTAACCAATTTATAAACAATTGGCTGATCAACCATCCGATGTGGAAAATGCAATACCATGCGTTTAGAAATCATACGTTAATCACCTCTTTTATCTGGGGAATCTCCTGCTTTAATGCCTGCTCAATACCCATCTTTAGGGTCATTTGACTCATCGGGCAACAACCACATGCGCCGGTAAGCCTTACCTTTACCACTCCGTCTTCGCTTACATCTACTAACTCTACATTACCACCTTCAGCCATAAGAGCTCCCCTTACCTTATCCAGGGCCTTTTCTACTTGTTCTCGCATATCCCCTCCCTTTATTGTATCCACAATCTATGTATATACTTTTTATCCAGAGAAGTATAATCAATAACTTCTCTGCCTTTGCCATTTTGCACCGCTATATTAGGTTGACTATTACCCTTATCGCAAAAATTTGCCAAGATACCTGCGCTCAAGTTCAATAAATCCTGTGAATTAATCCCTGACTTTAATATTCCAGTAGGGCCGGGAATATCTATTGGTTGTAAAAGAAAATCGCCTGCCCTTAAAAAATTAACCAAGCGCTGATTCTCTACCTGATTACGCCCCAACACCAGTTTAGCATTATCAGAGAGACGAAAGTGCCTGCCCAGCTTTAACAGATTAACGTCATCCAGACTGAACTCCCGCTGATAAGTCATCAGGTCCTTTAATCTCCGGCTAAACCCAGGGTCAGTTAAAAGGCATCCCCCTGCTGGTTGACTAAAACCCTCCAGGCCCAATTGCCTTGTTAACTCCAGTTGTGGCTTTCGCGACCTGCCCGAAAAATCAAAAAGCTCATCTCGCTTAACCCAGCCCTTTTGCTCAGGGATAGTTGAAGATAAAAGCCGAGCAGATAACGGTCTAAGCAGTAACCCCTCTAAACCGCTCTGGCTTTCTATTCGTCTTAATGCAGACTTATTCTGCGACATTGGCCTCTGCCCTAAAACCTCACCGGTAATTACAAAATCCATTGCTTGCTTAAGCATAAATTGCTTAGCTTTTTTTAACATAAATATATGACAATCAATACAGGGATTAAAATTCTTGCCAAAACCAAAATAGGGGTTTTTAATTAAATCTAAATATTCCAAAGAAATATCAATTACATTTATCTTGATGCCAATATTGTGTGCCAATTTTTCAACCTGCGGATGTACAAACGGAGTAACAAAGGTTATACCCATGACATCAATGCCTTGTAGCTTGATTACCTTAGCTGCCAGCACGCTATCCAGTCCGCCTGATATTAAACCTACCGCTCTTCCCAATCTCAGGGACATCCTTTCATCTGTTCGGGGGACACCCTCTGAGCCAATAGACAGGGTGTCCCTATAGCCTATAATCTTTTGATTAATTCCCGAGCAACCTTCTGACCCGAAAGCAGCATCC